>NZ_JBHXTL010000008.1:93243-140732 GCF_042677365.1 Kitasatospora sp. NPDC127116 | reverse complement strand
CCCCCCCCCCCCCCGGGGGGGGGGGCCCCCCCCCCGGGCCCGGGGCCGGCGACCGGGCGCCGGGACGTCACCGCGGACCAGTGCCGGAGCGCGGGCGGCCACGTCGAGGGCAGCGGCTACTGCGTCGACGCGGCCGGTGAGGACGGCTGGGGCCAGCCCATCGACGGCCAGGCGATCAACCCGGATCCGCGGCCCGGGGAGGAGTGAGCGCGCTCCGGCGCCCCGACCCCCGGACGGGGGAGCGGGGCACCGGGCCGGCGGCCCGGACCGGGGCCGCTCACGGCACCGCTACGGCACCGGGCGCAGGGTGACCGGTGCCGGGGTGAGGGCGCGCAGGACGAGGTCGATGTGCACCTTGGCGGCGCCCGCGCGGTGCAGGGCGGCGGCGATCGTCCGTAACTCCTCGGGGCCGGTACAGGCGAGGCGCAGTTCGAGGTCGGCCTCGCCGACCAGGGCCAGGCCGCTCTGGACGGCCGGGAACTCCGCCGCGAGGCGGTCGAAGTCGAGCGGGACGGGGCCGTGGCTGATCCGGACGATCGCGTGCAGGGAGCGGGCCGGCTGGGCCCGTACCGCCGGATCCGGACCGTCCGGGACCAGTCGGAGCGGGGCGGTCACCGGCGCTGGAGCCGGGCGGCCGTGGCCGGGGCCGGGGTCGGGGCGGTCGGGGTCGGGGCCGGGGTGAGCGGCGCGGCGGGCGGGGCGGTGACGGGCGGGGCGGTGACGGCGGGGGCGACCAGCCGCGGGTCCAGCACCAGGGTGTCGATCCCGAGCGGGGCGGTGAGGTCACGGAGGGCGGGCTCGCCGAGTTCGGCGTGGGCCTGGTCGGGCCCGAGGAGGGCGACGAGGGCCTCGGGGCTGGAGAATCCGACCGCGCAGCGGCGGCCGTCGCGCAGGCGGAACAGGCGGAGTGCGGTGGTGCTTCCGGTGCCGGAGGCGGTGACCGGAACGTGCCAGACGACGCGGGCCATGCGGATGCTCCCGAGTGGGGTGGTGGTGCCTGCCGGAACTACTGCCTCGACGCTAGGGCGGCCCGGCCCGGGGAGCGCCGGTCCTGACGCTCCGTTGACCGAATGGGGTCGTGCGTTGACGCACTCCTGACGTCCGACTCACCCGAGTGGACCAAACCACCGGTCGAGCGCTCCGCTTGCCGTGCGTGCCGACCCGGACCACCGTGGAGTTCGGCCCCCGGCACGTCCTGCGCCGCGCCCTGCGTCGAGTCCTGCGCCGAGCCCCGCTCACGGCTGCCGGAGCGCCCCGCCGCGAGCGCCGCGGCGCCCGCCGACCGGACCCGTGCGGGACCGGAACGCGACCGGAACGCGACCGGAAACGGGGGGAGGTGGAGCCGGAGGCCCGTGACGAGATATCTTGACGTCAAGACGTTGGAGACGTGAAGCGGAGTACCGATGACTGACTCGACCATCATCTATACGCACACCGACGAGGCTCCGGCCCTGGCGACCTACTCGTTCCTGCCGGTGGTCCAGGCCTACGCCTCGACCGCGGGTGTGCGCGTGGAGACCCGCGACATCTCCCTGGCCGGGCGGATCATCGCGAGCTTCCCGGAGCGTCTGACCGAGGCGCAGCGGATCGGCGACGCGCTGGCCGAGCTGGGTGAGCTGGCCAAGACCCCGAGCGCCAACATCATCAAGCTGCCGAACATCTCGGCCTCGGTGCCGCAGCTCAAGGCCGCCGTCGCCGAGCTGCAGGCCCAGGGCTACGCCCTGCCGGACTACCCGGACGACCCGCAGACCGACGAGGACAAGGACGTCCGCGCCCGCTACGACAAGGTCAAGGGCAGCGCCGTCAACCCGGTCCTGCGCGAGGGCAACTCGGACCGCCGCGCCCCGCAGTCGGTCAAGAACTACGCCAAGACCCACCCGCACCGCATGGGTGCCTGGACGGCCGACTCGAAGACCAACGTCGCCACCATGGGTGAGAACGACTTCCGGTCCACCGAGAAGTCCGCCGTGATCGCCGCCGACGGTGCGCTGCGCATCGAGCTGCTGGGCGAGGACGGCGCCACCACCGTGCTGCGCGAGAAGGTGCCGGTGCTGGCCGGCGAGGTCGTCGACGCCTCGGTGATGCGGGCCGCCGCCCTGAACGAGTTCCTGGCCGCGCAGGTCGCCCGCGCCAAGGCCGAGGGCGTGCTGTTCTCGGTGCACCTCAAGGCCACCATGATGAAGGTCTCCGACCCGATCATCTTCGGCCACGTGGTCCGCGCCTTCTTCCCGAAGACCTTCGCCAAGTACGGCGAGGTGCTGGTCGCCGCCGGTCTGAACCCGAACAACGGCCTCGGCGGCATCCTGGCCGGCCTCGACAACGTGCCGCACCTGGGCGCCGAGATCAAGGCCTCCTTCGAGGCCGAGCTGGCCGAGGGCCCGGCCCTGGCCATGGTCGACTCCGACAAGGGCATCACCAACCTGCACGTGCCGAGCGACGTCATCGTCGACGCCTCGATGCCGGCCATGATCCGCACCTCCGGCCACATGTGGGGCCCGGACGGCAAGGAGGCCGACACCCTCGCCGTGCTGCCGGACAGCAGCTACTCCGGCGTGTACCAGGCCGTCCTCGACGACTGCCGCGCCCACGGCGCCCTGGACCCGGCGACCATCGGCTCGGTGCCGAACGTCGGCCTGATGGCCCAGAAGGCCGAGGAGTACGGCTCGCACGACAAGACCTTCGAGATCGCCGCCGCGGGCACCGTCCGCCTCGTCGACGCCGAGGGCAACGTGGTGCTGGAGCAGGCCGTCCAGCCGGGCGACATCTTCCGCGCCTGCCAGACCAAGGACCTGCCGATCCAGGACTGGGTCAAGCTGGCCGTCACCCGCGCCCGCGCCACCGGCGTCCCGGCGGTGTTCTGGCTGGACGAGAACCGCGCCCACGACGCGGTGCTGATCGAGAAGGTCAAGCAGTACCTGCCGGAGCACGACACCACCGGCCTGCAGATCGAGATCAAGTCCCCGGTCGAGGCCACCACGTTCTCGCTGGAGCGCATCCGCCGCGGCGAGGACACCATCTCGGTGACCGGCAACGTGCTGCGCGACTACCTGACCGACCTGTTCCCGATCCTGGAGCTGGGCACCAGCGCCAAGATGCTGTCGGTCGTCCCGCTGATGGCGGGCGGCGGCCTCTTCGAGACCGGCGCCGGCGGCTCCGCCCCGAAGCACGTCCAGCAGCTGGTCAAGGAGAACTACCTGCGCTGGGACAGCCTGGGCGAGTTCTTCGCGCTGGCCGCCAGCTTCGAGCACCTGGCCACCACCACCGACAACGCCCGCGCCCAGGTGCTGGCCGACACCCTGGACCGCGCCACCGGCACCTTCCTCAACGAGGACAAGTCGCCGAGCCGCCGCCTCGGTGGCATCGACAACCGCGGCAGCCACTTCTACCTGGCCATGTACTGGGCCCAGGAGCTGGCCGGGCAGACCGCCGACGCCGAGCTGGCCGAGGCCTTCGCCGGCCTGGCCGCGACGCTGACCGAGCAGGAGTCGGCCATCGTGGACGAGCTGATCGCCGTCCAGGGCTCGCCGGTCGACCTCGGCGGCTACTACCAGCCGGACGCGGCCAAGGCCGCGGCCGTGATGCGCCCGTCCAAGACCTTCAACGAGGCGCTCGCCAACCTCGGCTGAACCCGGCCGAGCTGAGCTGACGAGAGGCCCCGGGTCCGCATCGGACCCGGGGCCTCTCGGCGTTCACGTCCGGACCACCGGTTCGGTGTTCACGTCCGGATCGCCGGTTCGGTGTTCACGCCCGGACCGCTGTTCACGCCCGGCCGAGCAGGGCGAGGGCGGTGCCGACGGCCTCGCGCAGCAGGAGGTACGGGCCGTGGGCCAGCGGGCCGTCCGCGCCGAGCACGGCGGCGGTGGCGCCCGCCCGGCGGGCGGCCAGCGCGGAGCGGACGGTGTGGAAGCCGTTGGTGACCACCGTGCAGCGGTAGCCGGGGCGCTCGGCGGCCATCAGGGCGGCGCTGAACCGCAGGTTCTCGGCGGTGTTCACGGCCCGCTCCTCGCGTCGGATCCGCTCGGCCGGGACGCCCCGGGCGGTCAGGTAGCGGGCCATCGCGGCGGCCTCGGTGCACTCCTCGTGCGGGCCCTTCCCGCCGGTCACCAGGACCAGTGGGGCGTACCCGGCGGCCTCCTCGGCGGCGAAACGTTCCAGCGCGGCGTCCAGCCGGGCCGCCAGCGGGGGAGCGGGCTCGCAGCCGTCCAGCGCGGCGCCCAGGACCACCAGGTAGTCGGAGCCGGCCGGCGCGGGCCGACGGCGCTGGTACAGCGCCACGCCGAGGAAGCCGAGCGGCCAGAGCAGGACGGACCCGCAGAGCAGGACGGCGACGAACAGCAGGACGTGCATATCCGTTCGAACGCCCGCGGCGGAACGACCGTTCCGGGGCCCGGCGGAACTCCTGTCCCGCGGCCGTTCCGGCCTCCCGTGGGCCCCTGCTGCGCGGGCGCCCGGAAACGGCGGAACCCCCGTTCCGGAGGCGGAACGGGGGCTCCCGGGAACAGGGGTCCCGCGGCGGGCGGCGGGCTCAGCCGACGTCGGCCGCCGGGGCGGCGCCGGTGACCGGGGCGGCCGGGGCCGTGCCCGGGCGCCGGTCACGCTTGTGCAAGGAGGCCAGGTAGGCGTTGTACGCCTCCAGCTCGGCATCGCCGGTGCGCTCCTCGGAGCGGTCGCGGCGGCGGGCCTGCCGCTGCTCGGAGCCCATCCACTGGTAGACCAGCGCGATCAGCACGATCGCGGTCGGGATCTCGCCGAACGCCCAGGTGATGCCGCCGGCCAGCTTCTGGTCCTCCAGCAGGTTCGTCCCCGGTGGCGCGCCCTCCACGGTGAAGGTGGTGACCAGCGGGTGGGCGGCCATCATCACCGCCACGCCGAAGAAGGCGTGGAACGGCATCCCCATGAACAGCTCGATGATCCGCATCACGTGGCCGGGGCGGTGCGGGCCCGGGTCCACGCCCATGATCGGCCAGAAGAAGGCCAGACCGGTGAGCAGGAAGTGCACCATCATGAAGATGTGCCCGAGGCGGTACTGCATCAGGAAGTCGAACAACGGGGTGAAGTAGACCCCGTACAGGCTCGCGATGAACATCGGGATGGTGAACGCCGGGTGCGAGACGATCCGGACGTACCGGCTGTGCAGCAGCGCCACCAGCAGCTCGCGCGGCCCGCGTGGACGGCCCTTGCCGGTCGGGCGCAGCGCCCGCAGCGCCAGCGTGATCGGGGCGCCGAGCAGCAGCAGGATCGGCGTCAGCATGGAGAGCACCATGTGCTGGATCATGTGCGCGCTGAACAGCACCATGCCGTAGTCGTTCAGCCCGGTGCAGGTGACCAGCAGCAGGCTGGCGACACCCATCGCCCAGCCCGCCATCCGGCCGATCGGCCAGCGGTCGCCGCGCCGGTACAGCCGCACCACGCCCGCCGCGTACAGCCCCAGGAGGACCAGGCCGCCGAGCAGGAACACCCAGTCCGGCGACCAGGTCCAGACGTTGGACAAGGTGAACGGGCCTAGTCGGGTCATCCCGCCGTGGTGGTGCATGCCTGACATTCCGTCGCCCATCGGCGGGTCCCGCTTTCCGTCCTCGTGGTCCCCGCTGGGGGTCCGGTTCGCCCGTTTTGCTTGGTCTACAGCCTAGGTGGGCCTTACCTCGGGCCATCCCCCCACCCCCTCCGTACGGGTGCCTCCCCACGGGGGCGCCCGCTGGCTAGACTGACCGGCCGGTCGGCAGGGAGGCTCGGAGATGGCGACGGAACACGGATCCGCGGCGCGCCCCGCGGTCGCACTGACCGGGGCGACCGGCTTCATCGGCTCCGCCGTGCTGGCGGCCCTCACGGCGCGCGGCGTCCCGGTGCGGGCACTGGCCCGCACACCGCCCCAGGACGCCGCTCCCGGCACCGCCTGGGTACCGGGCGACCTCGCCGACCCGGCCGCGCTCACGGAGCTCTGCACGGGCGCCGGGGCCCTGGTGCACCTCGCCTCCCGGGTCGACGGCGGCGCCGAGGAGTGCGAGGCGGTGAACGACCGGGGCACCGCCGCCCTGATGGCGGCCGCCACCCGCGCCGGGGTGCGGCGGATCGTCCACCTCTCCACGGCGGCGGTCTACGGCGAGGGCCCGCACACGGACGTCGAGGTGGACGAGGTGCCGCCCGCCCCGGTGTCCGAGGCCAGCCGCACCCGGCTGCTCGGCGAGCGCCACGCGCTCGCGGCCGGCGGATACGTGCTGCGCCCCGGGCTGGTGACCGGCACCGGCGACCGCTGGGTGGTGCCCGCGCTAGCCGAGCTGGTCCGCCGGGTGCCGGTCCGCTGGGAGGGCGGCAGCGCCCGGCTCTCCCTGGTGGACCGCACCGACCTGGCCCGGCTGATCACCGCGCTCGCCCTGGAAGAGCACGCCGCCCCGCCGGGCGTCCACCACGCCTCGCACCCCGGGCCGGTCCGCGGCGGCGACCTGATCGCCGCCCTGGCCGCCCTCGGCCTGCTGCCCGCCCCGGACGGCCCGGCCGTCCCGTGGGAGGAGTGCCGCCGGCTGCTGGCCGCCGCCCCCGGCCGGGTCTCCGAGCGGCAGTTCGGCCTGATCGCCCGCGACCACTGGTACCGCAGCGAACGGATCTGGCGGCTCGCCGCCTGCCCGCCCGGCCCCGGCCCGCTGGCCCGCCTCCCGGAGGCCGCCGCCTGGTACCGCGAGGCGCTCGGCCTGAGCGGGACCTGACCGACGGGGGCGTAGGCAGCCCCGCCCGGTGCGGACGCCCCACCCGGTGCGGACCGTCAGGCCGTGGCCTGCCCGGCGCCGGGACGCCGGTTCTTCGCGTCGACGACGGCCCGGGTGAGGATGGTCGTGCGCTCCACGACGGTGCCGGGCTTGATGCCGTTGACCTCCCGGACCTGCACACCACGGCTGCCGAGGTACTGGTGGCTGTCCCGGTCGAAGATCCACTCCGATCGCTCGCCGGTCTGCGGGTCGAGTCGCGCCAACGCGATGCCGTCGCGGCCGGAGGCGTCCTGCGCGTGCTCGACCACGACGACGCCCGGGATCTTGCCGGCGGCCTCGTAGAGCGAGGCGGCGAGGCCGGACGGGACGAGCTGCTCGCGGATGATGGAGCCGATCTCGTTGAACGCCTGCTGGTCGTGGTCCCGGGTGCCGCTCACCGTCGAGTAGACGGACTTCAGGAACGCGTCGGGGTCGGCGGGTTGGGCCGCCAGCCACGTGTAGGACAGCTGCTTGCGGGGCTCGTTGGTGTCCAGCGTGATGCCGCCCTTGTCCTGGTAGCCCGGCTCGTCCAGCCAACCCTTGGTGCCGTCGGGGGACTTCCACACCTCGCGGTCGTGCAGCGGCTGGACCCAGGTGACGGACTCCCCGGTGTCCGCGTTGTGACGGGTGGCCATGAAGGAGACCTGGCTCTTGATGTAGATGTACTGGCCCGGTCCGGGCTGGGGCGTGGTGCGCGCCGTCGCGGCGGCGGCGATCGCGTGGACCGTCGAGGCGAGCTGGACGGTGCTCCCCTCCTCGATCTGCACGACGGGTGCCTTGACCGGCTGCGGGGAGGCGACGGTGCCGGTGCCAGCCGAGTTGCTCAGGGAGACGACCAGGGCCAGGGCCGCGGCCGCGGCGACGGGCGCCGCGAAGAGGACGGTGCGGCGCAGCGGGCGCCGTACCGGGGACGCCGCGGGGGCGTGGTCGGGCCGGTGGATCTCGCTCATCAAGTGCTCCTCGAGCAGGTCCTGGCGGCTGGCCGCCAGTTGGGGATCGGCCGGCGCCGGCAGCAGACGGGCCAGTTCCGCGTGGTCGAGCGGTTCGGTGCGCCGCCGCGAGTTGCGGATCATCGGTGCGTCTCCTTGTGCGGCCGGGCCGCAGTGCTGCGGCTGTCCTGTACTTGTCCGGGGATCGGGAGCGGTTCCGTGTTCTTCTTCGCGGCGCGCAGTTCCTCGGCCGCGAGTCCGCGCAGTCGGGTGCGGGCGCGGGAGAGGCGCGAGCGTACGGTGCCGACGGGTACGCCGAGGGTGGCTGCCGCTTCCGCGTAGCCGAGCCCGGACCAGACGCAGAGGGCGAAGACCTCGCGTTCCGAGCGCCGCAGGCGCCCCAAGGCCTTGTGGGCGGCCGCGAGTTGCTCGGAGTCGGCCATGCGGCCGACGAGTTCGTCGGCGAAGTCGGGGACCGGATCGGCCGCGGGCATGCGGGCCATGGCCGCGCCGTGGCGGCGGGCGGCGCGCGTCGTGTTGCGCAGCACGTTGACGGCGATGCCCATGAGCCAGGGGCGTGGACTGTCGCCCTCGTCGCGGAGTTTCCCGCGCAGGCGCCAGGCTTCGAGGAAGGTCAGCGAGACCACGTCCTCGGCGAGTGCCCAGCTTCCGGTCACGCGCACGGCGTGGCGGTACACCAACGAGGCGTGGTCCCGGAAGAGGTCGCGGAACGCTTCGGGGTTCCCGGCCCGGAGCCGGGAGTGTGGATGGTTCACGTCATGCCTTGTCCGAGCGGCGACACCGGTTCCCGTGACACGGGTCACCACCCGCGGCGGGCACGAGAGTACGACTGCGGACCGAGGAGCTCGCGTTCCGGATTCCGGTGGGCTACTTCCTGGGGACGAGGGTGTTCTCGTTGGTGCGGCCGGCGGCGTGGTCGTCGATGTTGCGGGCGGTGGCGTCGATGATCTGGCCGACGGCGGTGCGGGTGAAGTAGGCCTGGTGGCTGGTGACGAGGACCTGGGGGAAGGTGACGAGGCGGGCGAGGGTGTCGTCGGTGATGCCCTCGATGGAGCGGTCGGTGAAGAAGACGCCGGTCTCCTCCTCGTAGACGTCGAGGCCGACGCCGGAGAGGCGTCCGGCGCGCAGCGTTTCGACGAGGGCGGCGCTGTCGACGAGGCCGCCGCGGCTGGAGTTGATCAGGATGGCGTCGTCCTTCATCCGGGCGAGGGCGGCGCCGTCGATCAGGTGGTGGGTGGCCGGGAGCAGGGGTACGTGGAGGCTCACCAGGTCGGCGCGGGTGAGGAGTTCGGGCAGTTCGGTGTAGTGCATGCCGAGGTCGAGGCAGGCGGGGTTGGGGGCGATGTCCCAGCCGAGGAGTTCGGTGCCGAAGCCGGCGGCGATGCGGGCGAAGCATTCGCCGATCTTGCCGGTGCCGATGACGCCGACCGTCATGCCGTGGATGTCCCGGCCGAGCAGGCCGTCGAGGCGGAAGTCGAACTCGCGGGAGCGGTTGGCGGCGCGGGTGAGGCGGCGGTTGACGGCGAGGGCGAGGGCCCAGGCGTGTTCGGCGACCGCGTACGGGCTGTAGTGGGAGACCCGGGCGACGGTGAGGCCGAGTTCGGCGGCGGCGTCGAGGTCGATGTTGTTGAAGCCGGTGGAGCGCTGGGCGATCAGCTTCGTTCCGCCGGCGGCGAGGATGGCGAGGGTACCGGCGTCGAGGACGTCGTTGACGCTGCTGCTGACGGCGGGGTAGCCGGCGGCGAGCGGGGCCGTGTCGCGGTTGAGGAACACGTCCAGGCAGCGCAGCCCGTGCCGGCCGGCGAAGGCCTGCTCCAGCAGCGGCCGCTCGTCGGCCTGTACTCCGTACGCGAGGATCTCCATGCCGGACACGCTAACGGCCGGGGCCCGCGGACGCCCGCCGGTTGCGGCGGCCCGTCCCCGGGACGCGCCGAGGCCCCCGGACGGCGCGGTCCGGGGGCCTCGGGAGGGGCGGAGGGCGGTCAGATGACCGTCTCGGCCTCCAGGTAGCGGTCCTGCGGCACGGTCTTCAGTTCGGCGACCGCCTCGGCCAGCGGCACCAGGTTGATGTTGGTGCCCTGCAGCGCGGTGATGTGCCCGAAGGCGCCCTTGTGGACGGCCTCGACGGCATGCCAGCCGAAGCGGGTGGCGAGCACCCGGTCGTAGGCGGTCGGGGTGCCGCCGCGCTGGGTGTGGCCGAGGATCACCGGGCGGGCCTCCTTGCCGAGGCGGTGCTCCAGTTCGCGGGAGAGCTGGGTGGCGATGCCGGTGAACCGCTCGTGGCCGTAGATGTCCTTGGTGCCCTCCTCCCAGTGCATGGTGCCGGGCTCGGGCTTGGCGCCTTCGGCGCAGACCACGATGGCGAACTTCTTCTGGCGGTCGAAGCGCTCGCGGACGACATCGGTGAGCTTGTCGATGTGGAACGGGCGTTCCGGGACGACGATGGCGTGGGCGCCGGCCGCCATGCCCGCGTTCAGCGCGATCCAGCCGGTGTGCCGGCCCATGACCTCGACGACCATGACCCGCTGGTGGGACTCGGCGGTGGTCTTCAGCCGGTCCAGCGCCTCGGTGGCCACCGAGACGGCGGTGTCGAAGCCGAAGGTCACGTCGGTGGCGGCGATGTCGTTGTCGATGGTCTTCGGCACCCCGACGATCGGCAGGCCCGCGTCGCTCATCAGCTTGGCGGCCTTGAGGGTGCCCTCGCCGCCGATCGGGATGACCGCGTCGAGGCCGAGGTCGGAGCAGTACCGCTTGGCCCGCTCGACGCCGTCCCGCAGGTGGCTCGGCTGGACCCGGGACGAACCGAGGATGGTGCCGCCCTGGGCCAGGATGCCGCTCACCGAATCCAGGGTCAGGGGGCGGTGGTGGCCCTCCAGGAATCCGCGCCACCCGTCCTCGAACCCGATGATCTCGTCGCCGTGGTCGACCACCCCCCGGTGGACCACGGAGCGGATCACCGCGTTCAGGCCGGGGCAGTCACCGCCGCTGGTCAGCACTCCAATACGCATTAGCTTTGCAACTCCCGAGCAGAACCGAGGAACGGCCGGACTACAGGCTGGGACGACGAGCCGTCACCGTAACGGGGCGCTCCCACGCCGCGATGGCGGGGAGGTGGCCGTGGGGTGAAGGACCGGCCGATCCGGACAGAACGCCCGAAAACGGCCGTGAAGTCGAGCATACGGCCCCTGGTCCGGCCGGGCAGGAGCCGACGCGGGAGCGGCGCCGTCGGCGCCCCCGCGCGGAATTGCAGCCTGCTGCCGAGGAGGGTGTGCAGTAGGCAGCCCCATTGTGGTACTTCCGGGGCCACCCGCGGACCGGGTGACCGCATGGCGGGCACCCGGCCGGGGCGTACCGGACGTACTACTGGGGGCGCGTCGCGGCCGCGATGCGCTCGGCGCGCAGCGCGTCGTACCAGGTGGTGTCGGCCGGCGGCAGGGCGTTGACGTCCAGCGCCAGCTTGAGCAGCATGTCGGCCACGGCGGGGTTGCGGGCCAGCACCGGGCCGTGCAGGTAGGTGCCGAACACGGTGTCCCGCCAGGCGCCCTCGGTGCCGTCCCCGGTGCCGTTGCCCCGGCCGACGGAGACGGTGGCGAAGGGCTGCACGCCCTGGCCGAGATGCGTGACGCCCTGGTGGTTCTCGAAGCCGGTCAGCTGCGGCAGACCGAGCCGGGGGTCGACGTCGGCGAGCACGTCGCCGACGCAGCGCTCGCCCTCGCCGCGGGCGGTCCAGACGTCGAGCAGGCCCAGGCCCGGCTCGCGCTCGCCGAGGTCGTTGATGAACTCGTGGCCCATGATCTGGAAGCCGGCGCAGACGCCGAAGATGATCGCGCCGTTCTCGGCGGCCCGCACCAGGCCGCTGTCGGCGCGCAGCCGCTCGGCGGCCAGGCGCTGCGGGCGGTCCTCGCCGCCGCCGATCAGGTAGATGTCACCGCTGGTGGGGATCGCCTGGTCGGAGCGGACGTCGATCCGGGTCACGTTGAGGTGGCGCTGGCGGGCCCGGCGCTCCACGACCAGGGCGTTGCCCCGGTCGCCGTAGGTGCTGAGCAGGTCCGGGTAGACCCAGACCACGCGCAGGCTGCTCTCACTCATCCTCGAAGGCCTTCCGTCACGTAAAGACTGGTGTGCGGGCGCGGCATCAGCCGGCCACGACCTTCCGCAGCTGCTGGAAGGCGGTGTAGTTGGCGATGGCCTCGATCCGGCCGGGCGGGGCCATCCGGACGGCCTGCTCCAGGGTGTCGACCACGTGGAACTGGAGTCCGGCGACCTCCAGGCGGACGGCCAGGTCCAGCTTGCGCTGGCCCATCACGAAGACCGGGTGCCCGGCGAGGCGCTCGTAGTCGACGTCCCACAGCCAGGAGGTGTCGGTGCCGTCGGCGTCGAGGGCGTTGACGGAGAGGATCACCGGGGCGGGCGGGCCGTCGATCAGCGAGAAGGTCTCCAGCCAGCCGGCCGGGTTCTTGGCCAGCAGCAGGCGGATGTCCCGGCCCTGGTACTGGACCACGTCGTAGCGGCCGGCCACGGCGGCCACCGAGCGCATCCGCTCCAGGGCGACCTGCGGGGCGACGCCGAAGACGGCGGCGACGGCGGCCGAGCTGGTGGCGTTGGCCAGGTTGGCCCGGCCGGGCAGCTGGAGCTGGATCGGCCAGGCGCCGCGCTGCGGGTCGATCACGTGGGTGCCCTGGAGCGCCCAGTGCGGGTTGGGCCGGCGGAAGCCGCAGTCCTGGCAGAACCAGTCGTCGCCGGGGCGCTGCATCACGCCGCCGCAGGCGGGGCACGACCAGGCGTCCTCCTTCCAGGCCTGTCCGGCGGCCACCCAGACCACCTTCTTGCAGGAGGAGGCGGCCCAGGTCACCAGCGGGTCGTCGGCGTTGGCGATGACCACGGCCTCGGTGTTCTGGAGGCCCTCACGCCACTTCTCGGCCATCATCCGGGTCTCGGCGGCGCGGTCGAGCTGGTCGCGGGAGAGGTTGAGCAGGGCGATCGCCTTGGGGCGGGTGTCGCGGGCGACCATCGCCAGGTACTTCTCGTCGACCTCGATCACGCCGAAGCGGGCGTCCGTGCCGCCGGCCAGGGCGGAGGTGATGCCGGCGGGCATGTTGGCGCCCAGGGCGTTGGAGACCACCGGGCCGGCGGCGCGCAGCGCCTCGGCGATCAGGCGGGTCGTGGTGGTCTTGCCGTTGGTCGCGCTGACCAGGACGACGTCGAGGTGGTCGGCGAGGGTGGCGAGCAGGTCGGGGTCGAGCCTGAGGGCGACCTTGCCGCCGATCACCGAGCCGCTCCCGCGTCCGGCCTTGCGCGACACGGCGGCGGCGACCCGCCCGGCGGTCACCGCGATCTTCGCGCGGGCCGGCAGCGAGGCGTCGCGTGCGCCTGTGGGCTCCGATTCGGTGCCTGCCATGCTCAGTGGTTCCTCCTTGCTGCGGCACCGCTCGCGGCCGGATAACGGGCCGTCGGGCGGCGGGGACGGGGGTCAGCCTACCGACTCCGTCGCCCGGCCGGACGATCCGGACCCCGTGCCGCCTGCTGCGACGCGTTCGCGGGTGCGGCTGAGGGCCCGTCGAGGAGGGCGGTGTACGGAGCGACCAGGGGGCTTCGGCCCCGGCCGAGCCCCTACTCCTTGACGACGCTCCACGGGCACCGCCGGGTTCCCGAGGTGCCCGGGTAAGGATCTGGTGAAGAAATGATCAGTGGCCCGGACGGTGGGCACAGTCGGCCGGATCGCCGGCGGCCAACGTGGCGGTGATCACCAGGGTGCCGTCCTCGGCCCGGAAGTCCAGCGGCGCGCCCAGCCGGCGCATCGCGGCGATCAGCCCGCTGTTGGTGCCGTGGGTCACCGCGTACACCGTCCGCACGTCGGCCGATCGGGCCGCCGCCGACAGCCGCCGCAGCAGCGCCAGACCCAGCCCGTGGCGCTGCCAGGCGTCCTCGACCAGGACGGCCAGCTCGGCCTCGCCGTCGTCCCACATCAGGTGCCCGAGCGCGACGAGCCGCCCGTCCGGGGCGGTCACCGCGAAGCTGCGGCCGTGCCGGGGGTCCAGCAGGTGGTCCAGGTAGCGGCCGGCGTCGCGGACCGGGCCGTGGTAGCGCTGCCGCAGCGAGACGGGGGAGCAGCGGCCGTGCATCGCCAGCGCCGCCTCCCGGTCGGCCGGCCCGGCCGGGCGCAGCAGCAGCCCGGTCCCGTCCGGCAGGGACAGCCGGGACGGGGCGTCCGGCGTCCGGGCGGCGCGGGTCGCGGGCGGGTGCGGCCGGACGGTCCGGTACGGTCCGCCGGTGAGCGCGGGCAGCCGGGTGGCCTGGCCCTCGGGCGCCGCGCACCTGCGGTCGGACCTGCGGAAGGGCCGGTGCCAGAGCCGTTCGGGGCGTGTGCGTGATGCCTTCATGCCGCCGACGCTACCGACGGTGCGCTTCCGTTCGGTTACGTGATCGTGAACGCGCGAATGCCCGGGGGCGTGGTCGGCGGGGTGGGACCGGGCGGGCCCCGGCCCGGGACCGCGGGCCGCCCGGCCGGGACGGTGTCGGCGCAGGTCACGGCCGGTGCCTCATGCGGGTGGGACGGCGGGCGGCCGACGGTGGGTTGCGTCCCGGTGCTCCTGGTGAGCAGGAGGCCGGGCCCCGTACGTCCACGTACCGAAGGCCGTTCCCATGCGTGACACCCCGTCCGTCCCCACCACCACCGACACCACCGCCGCCACCACCGCCACCACCCCCGTCGTCCCGCACGCCCGCCGCGCTCCGGCCGGCACCGCGCTCACCGGCCTGCTCGACCGGCAGGCGCGCCTGCGGCCCGACGCGCCGGCCGTGCTCGGCGCCGGCGGCGGCCTCACCTTCCAGGAGCTCGTCGGGACCGCCCGCCGGCTGGCCGAGCGGCTGCGCCGCCTGGGCGCCGGCCCGGACGGCTGCGTCGGCCTGTACGTCGAGCCGTCCGTCGAGCTGGTCGCCGGAGCCTGGGGCGTGCTGTACGCCGGGGCCGGCTACCTGCCGCTGTCGCCCGAGTACCCCGAGGACCGGCTCCGCTACATGATCGAGGACAGCGGCACCAGGATCGTGCTCACCCAGGCGCACCTGCGCGAGCGGCTGGCCGCGCTGGCCCCGGCCGGGACGGCGGTCCTCGCCGTCGAGGACGCCCCGCCGCCGCGGGACGCGGAGGAGCGGGAGGCCGTCGAACCGGAGTCGCTGGCCTATGTGATCTACACCTCGGGCAGCACCGGCCGGCCCAAGGGCGTGATGATCGAGCACCGCTCGGTGGTCTCCCAGCTGCACTGGATGCACTCCGCGGGCCACCTCGACCCCGGGGTCACCGTGCTTCAGAAGACCCCGATGAGCTTCGACGCCGCGCAGTGGGAGATCCTCGCCCCGGCGGTCGGCGCCCGGGTGGTGGCCGGCACCCCCGGCCTCCACCGCGACCCGGAGGCGCTGGTCGCCGCCGTCCGACGGCACGCGGTGACGGCGCTCCAGTGCGTGCCGACCCTGCTCCGGGCGCTGCTGGACACCGAGGGCTTCGCCGGGTGCACCGGCCTGACCAGGGTGTTCTCCGGCGGCGAGGCGCTCTCCCGGCGGCTCGCCCGCGACCTGGGCCGGGCCCTGCCGCAGGCCGCCCTGGTCAATCTGTACGGCCCGACCGAATGCACCATCAACGCCACCTCGCACCTGGTGGACCCGGCCGATCCGGCCGACGGCGCCGGATCGGTGCCGATCGGGCGCCCGGTGGCCGACACCGAGTGCTACGTCCTCGACGAGCAACTGGTGCCGGTGGCCGCCGACGGCGTGGGCGAGCTGTACATCGGCGGCGTCCAGCTGGCCCGCGGCTACCTGAACCGGCCGGAGCTGACCGAGGAGCGGTTCGTCCGCTCCCCGTTCGCCCCCGGCGAGCGGCTGTACCGCACCGGCGACCTCGTGCGGTGGAACCCGGACGGCACCCTCCAGTTCGCCGGCCGGGTGGACAACCAGGTCAAGCTGCGCGGGTACCGGGTCGAGCTGGACGAGATCGCCCGCGCGATCGAGGAGCACACCTGGGTGCGCCGTGCGGCCGCCGTCGTCACCGGGGACGGCCGCACCGGGCACCCGAACCTGGTCGCCTGCGTCGAGCTCAACCCGCGCGAGGCCGCCCTGATGGACCAGGGCGTCCACGGCGGCCACCACCAGTCCAAGGCCAGCAAGCTCCAGGTCAAGGCCCAGCTGTCAGACCCGGGCCTGCGCGACCGGGACCGGCTGGCGGGCCGCGAGCGGGTCGAGCTGCCCGGCCGGAAGGAGACCGCGGCCCAGCGCCGGGAGGTCTTCGCCCGCAAGACCTACCGCTTCTACGACGGCGGCGCGGTCACCCGGGACGACCTCACCGCGCTGCTCGCCCCGCGCCCGGCCGGCACCTTCGGCCGTGACCCGGAGCTGCTGAGCCTGCCCGAACTCGGCCGCGTCCTGCGGTGGTTCGGCCAGTTCCACAGTGAGGAGCGGCTGCTGCCCAAGTACGCCTACGCCTCGCCCGGCGCGCTGTACGCGACCCAGCTGTACCTGGAGACCGGCGGCCTGGACGGGCTCGCGGCCGGGCTGTACTACTACCACCCGGTGGAGCACGTCCTGGTCCGGATCGGGCCGGCCGGGACCCGGGCCGAGGCGTACCTGACGCTGCACTTCTCCGGGAAGCACGGCGCCGTCGAACCCGTCTACCGCAACAACATCCGGGAGGTGCTGGAGTTCGAGACCGGCCACATGCTGGGCGTCCTGGAGGAGGTGCTGCCCGAGTACGGGCTGGACGTGCGTCCGCTCGGCCCCGACCCGGCCGTCAAGGACCGGCTGGACGTCGCCGAGGAGGACCACTACCTGGGCGGCTTCGCGGTCGTCCGGGCCGGCGGCCCGGCCCGGGCCGAGCGCACCGAGCTGTACGTCCAGGCCCACCAGGACCGGGTGGACGGCCTGCCGGGCGGCCTCTACCGGTACGCCGAGGGCGAGTTGACGCACGTCTCGGACGAGGTGGTGGAATCCCGGCACGTGATCGCGATCAACCAGGCCGTCTACGCCCGGGCCGCGTTCGGCATCACGGCCGTCGGCCGCGCCGAGGAGGAGTGGCTGGAGTACATCGCGCTCGGCGCGGTGCTGCACCGCCTCCAGCGCAACGGCCTGTCCCTGGGCTTCATGTCCTCCGGCTACAGCTCCAAGTCCGGCCACCCGCTGCCCGCTTCGCGGCGCATCGACGAGATCCTGGCCGGTCTCGGCATCACCCCCGGCCCGTCGTACTTCTTCCTCGGCGGCAGGGTGAGCGAGGAGCAGATCAGCAGCGAGGGCATGCACGAGGACACCGTCCACATGAAGGGCCCGGCCGAGATCATCAAGGACGAACTGGCCACCCTGCTGCCCGACTACATGCTGCCCAACCGGGTGCTGGTGACGGACGCCCTGCCGCTCACCGCGAACGGCAAGGTGGACCTCAAGGCGCTGGCCGCCTCGGAGGCCGTCCGCACGGCCGACGTGCGCGGCGAGTACGTCGCCCCGGCCACCGGGTACGAGCGGTGGCTGGCCGAGGCCTGGGGGCGGGCGCTGGGGTACGAGGACGCCTCGGTGACGGACGAGTTCTTCGCCGCCGGCGGGAACTCGCTGATCGCCGTCGCCCTGGTCCACCGGATCAACCGGGAGTTCGGCATCGCCCTGCCGCTCCAGGTGCTCTTCGAGTGCCCCCGGCTGGGCGAACTGGCCGCGCGCGTCGAGCGGGCCTGCGGCGAGGACGGCGCGGGCAGGGCAGCGGCCGCCGGTTCGCGGCTGATCCGGTTGCACCCGGGAGGGGCCGACCGGGCGGTGTTCTGCTGGCCCGGACTGGGCGGCTACCCGATGAACCTGCGGCTGCTCGGCCGGGAGGCGAGCGGGGACCGGGCCTTCTACGGCGTCCAGGCGCACGGCATCAACCCGGGCGAGACGCCGTACCCGACCATCGGGGAGATGGCCGCCGCCGACGTCGCCGAGCTGCGCCGGGTGCGGCCGCGGGGGCCGTACACGCTGTGGGGCTTCTCCTTCGGCGCCCGGGTCGCCTTCGAGGCGGCCTGGCAGCTGGAGCGGGCCGGGCAGCGGGTGGAGCGGCTGCTGCTGATCTGCCCGGGCAATCCGAAGGTGCGCCGGGCCGGCGGCGAGCGGTGGGGCCGCGAGGCCTCGTACGCGAACCAGGGGTACCTGACCATCCTGTTCGGGGTGTTCACCGGCCGGATCAGCGGCCCCGAGCTGGAGCGCTGCCTGGCCGACACGGTGGACGAGCCCACCTTCGTGGCCTCCGTGCACCGGATGCTGCCGGAGCTGGACGAGGAGCTCATCCGGCGGATCACCGGGATCGTCGGTGAGACGTACGAGTTCGAGTACAGCTTCCGCGAACTCGCCGAGCGGCGGCTGGACGCGCCGGTGACCGTCTTCAGGGCCGCGGGCGACGACTACTCCTTCATCGAGGGCAGCACCGGCTACTCGGCCGCCCCGCCCACCGTGGTCGACCTGGCCGGCGACCACTACGGGGTGCTGCGGGAGCACGGGGTGGGCGAGCTGGCCGCCGCGATCCGGGAGGTGGAACGGACGGTCCCCGGGGAGCTCCCGGACCGCTGATCGGATGATGTGGACACGCTCACGGACGGCCCAGGATCCGTGAGCGGGGAAGCCCCTTCGGGTAGGGATGGCTCGGCTTTCCGCCGATCCCGACTCCCTACCGAAGGGGTTCCCCGTGTTCCAGAAGTCAGTACGGGCCGCCGCGTGTTGCGCGCTGCTCCTCGTCGCCCCGCTCGCCCTCGCCCAGCCGGCCGCAGCCGTCGCCTCCTCCACCGTCAACCCCTCCGGCAACCAGGGGCCCAAGACCCCGGAGGAGGCCGCTGCCTGCAAGTCCGTCACCAGCGCACTGCTCGGCGGCTTCGGCACGTTGCTCGGCAACGCCGTGTGCGTCGTGAAGCCTGCCGACCAGGGCTGAGCAACCACCCCCTCGCCGGTGCGTGCCCCGGGCGCGCACCGGCGAACCCCTGAGCGGAACCGGGGCCTCGGGGACAGCCGCGGGAGGGCCGCCGACATGGCGCCGGGCGGACGGCCGACGGACGATGAGGGGGCGGCGGAGCCCCGGTCCGGGAGGTGACCCGCCGGAACCTGCTGAGAACGGAGCCGTGCCATGCAGGAGTTCCTGGTCGAGATCACCACCGCCGTACCCGAGGGCACCGCCGAGGAGGAGGTCGACCGGCGGCGCGCCGCCGAGGCCGTCCGGGCCCGTGAGCTGGCCGCCACCGGCCACCTGGCCAGGCTGTGGCGCCCGGTCGGCGAACGGCGCAGCCTCGGCGTCTGGCGGGCGGCGGACGAGGCGCAACTGCGCGCGGAGGTGCTCGGCAGCCTTCCGATGTGGCCGTGGATGACCGCCGTGGTGACCCCGCTCGAACCCCACCCCAACGACCCTGGCCCGGACTGAGGCGACGGCTCAGGCGATGCGGGTCGGCGCGTCCTGGAGGGTGTGGCCGGTGGTGGTCAGCAGCGCCGTCAGAACGGCCGGGGTCACCGAGTGCTCGGTGCGGAGGAAGAGCTCCTGGGGGTGGAGGGAGAGCAGGGTGATCCGGTGGTCGGCGAGGGTGGTGGGGGTGTGGGCGAGGACGGTGGTGCGGACGCGCCAGAGGGTGGTCGGGGGCGGGGCGTGCGGGGACACCCAGGCGTGCAGGAGGGTGACGGCGAGCAGGGCGAGGGCGGAGCCGACGAGGACGGCCGGGCCCTCGGGGCCGTGGACGACGACCTTCGCGACCAGGTCGGCGGCGGTGACGGAGAGGAAGACGGCGGCGAGTTCGACGGTGTCACGGCGCCAGTGACGGGTGCGGCGGGCGCGGGGACCCGCGGGGGCGCGGACGGTGTCGGGGGCACCGGGGACACGGCGGGGAGAGGGCTTCGAATGCTCCATGCCGCCACCGTGCCCGACCGGTGTTTCCCGGTCGGGCATCCGTCGTGACCAGCCGGTTACGGTCCGCGCCGGGCTGTTACGGGAGGAACGCGCGGGGCCGCCCCGGGAGGCCGGACGGCGTCCGGCGGCCTACCCGAGCAGCTCGCGGGCCGCGGCCCTGACCTCGGCGAGCAGGAGGTGGAGGTCGGCCTCCGTCGTGGCGGCGTTGAGGAGGCAGGCGCGGAGCATCTCGGCGCTGCCGAGGCGGGCGCCGGTGACGAAGACCCGGCCGCGCCGCTGGACGGCGGCGGGGAGGTCGCGGTTGAGGGCGTCGCGCGCGGCCTCGTCCAGGCCGGGGGCGCGGTGGCGGAACGCCACGATCGAGGTCTGCACCTCGGCGAGCAGCTCCAACTCCTCGTCGGCCTGGACGAGTTCGCCGAGCCGGCGGGCCAGCGCGGTGCACCGGGCGATGTCCCGGGCGAGGCCGGCGCGGCCCTTGTGGGCGATGGTGGCCCAGACCTTGAGGGCCCGGAAGGGACGGGTCTGCTCGGTGCCGTACTCGGAGAACCAGCCGAGCGCGCCGGCCGCCTCGTCGCGCAGGTAGGACGGGACGAGGCTGAAGGTGCCGCGCAGCTCCTCGGCGTCGCGGACCAGTGCGCAGCCGCAGTCGACCGGGACGCCGAGCCACTTGTGCGGGTCGAGGGCGAGCGAGTCGGCCCGCTCCAGGCCGGCGTAGCGGTGGGCGATGGCCGGGTCGAGCCGGCCGAAGGCGCCGTACGCGCCGTCGACGTGCAGCCAGAGGCCCTGCTCCTCGCAGAGGTCGGCGATCGGGTCGAACGCGTCCACCGCGCCGGTGCCGACGGTGCCCGCCGAGGCGACGACCAGGAAGGGCAGCAGGCCGGCCGCGCGGTCGCGCTCGACGGCTGCCCGCAGGCCGGCGGTGTCCAGCCGGCCGTCGGGGCCGGAGGCCACGGTGCGCAGGTGCCTGCTGCCGAGGCCGAGGAGTTCGGCGGCCTTGCGGACGCAGGAGTGGGTCTCGCCGGTGACGTAGCCGACCAGCGGCGGCAGGCCCGCCAGGCCCTCCTCGCGGACGTCCCGGCCGGCCCGCCGGGCGGCCCGGTCGCGGGCGGCGGCGAGGCAGACGATGGTCGCCATCGAGGTGCCGGAGGTGAGCAGGCCGCCGCCGGCGGGGTGCGGGAAGCCGACCAGCTCGGCCGTCCAGCGGACCACGGCGCGTTCCAGGTGGACGTCGGCGTGGTCGCCGCCGGCCGAGCTGGGGTTCATCGCGGAGGCGGCGAGGGTGGCGAGCACCCCGGCGGGGGCGGGGGCGGAGTTGACCCAGCCGAAGAAGCGCGGGTTGCCGTTGCCCATCGGGTACGGCAGGACGTCGCGTCCGATGGCGCCGATCAGCTCGTCGAGCGGGCGGCCCTCGGTGGGCAGCGGGGCGTCGAGCAGGGCCCGGCGGGCGGTCTCGTCCATGGGCTGCCAGACCGGGCGGCCGGGCAGTTCGGCGAGGTAGTCGGAGACCAGGTCGGCGGTGGCGTGGGCGGCGCGGCGGAAGTCGGTGCCGGGGAGGTCGGTGCCGGGGAAGTCCTCGGTGGTCATGGCGTGCTCCAGGGAGGCCGGGGGGACGGGCTGGGCGAGGCGCGGCGTCCTTGGCGCACCCTGATCAGGCGATGATCGGGCGATCTTACGCATGAGGGCCCGCGCCGTGCGGCGCGGGCCCTCATGCCGGGACCGGGTGTCGGTCGGGAGACCGGGGCGTCAGTCCAGCGAGCCGGACAGGCCGCTCGCCGAACGGCAGTACCCCTGCATCTCCTTGTTGGTGATCTTGGCGCAGAGCCGTCCGGCCGCGCCCCCGTCGGTGTAGTTGACCGTGTAGTAGCTGACCAGGCCCTCGGCGCAGGCCTTGCGCTGCCAGCCGTCGGCGGCGGTGGCGCACTGCTCGGCCGCCCAGTCCTCGCGGTCCAGGTTGTACTTCATGGTGCGCGAGCCGACACCGCGGCTGCAGTCCACCGCCCCGCCGCTCGCCTTGCCGTTGAGGCACCACTTGAGGGCCTCGGCGTAGATCTCGGGGTGGTTCGGGTAGTCGTGCGAGGACAGGAAGAAGGTCGGGGCGTAGAAGAAGCAGGCGGACTGGAACAGCGCCGGCTGGTCCTTGCACGGGTAGAGCGGGTCCTGGGCGAGCTTGTCGGCGGGCAGGTTGGCCTTGGCCTGCTCGTCCTCCTCGTCCGGGCCGAAGAGCTGCATGAACAGGCCCTCGGAGCAGCGGATCCGGTTCTGGTCGGAGGGGAACTTGTTGCACAGGTCGCGGGCCTTGGCGACGTCCTGCTTGACCACGAACATCGTGCCGTGGCCGACGCCGTGGATGCAGGGGCCGCTGTTCTTGGGCGCGCAGAGCTTGAGCAGGTCGGTCTCGGGCTGGGCGGAGGCGTTGAGCATCTCCTCGACCGCGCCGTGCAGGTAGCCGGCCGCGCAGGTCTCGTGCGGGAAGGAGATGACCTTCTGGAAGTCGGCGTTGAAGCGCTTGACCGCCGCGTGGCCGAGCTCGTGCGCGATCGGGTGGCAGAAGCGCACGGTGTACGGCTTCTCCTTGGTGATCCTGTCGAGGTCGGCCAGGGCGACGCCGGGATCGGTGGCGTCCATCTCGGCCATCAGCTTGTTGCGCAGCGTGGAGCGGGTCCACACCGCGGGGTCGCCGGTCGGGGTGGCGCTCGCCGGCCCGGCCGCGGCCGGCCGGGCGCCGGTGGCGGGGGCCCCGGGGGCGACGGCGGCGGGGGCCGCGCCGGACGCCGCGGGCGACCAGTCGGTGACGGCCACCGATCCCAGGCCCAGGACGCCCAGGAGCAGGGCGGTGAGAATCGCGAAGACTCGCGGCTGCATGACGGGATCCCCCGGCGGATCGAGGTGAACGTTTCGCTCCCATCCTGACGGCAGATGAGCGGTTAATCCGCGAATTCGCCCGCCATTCGGGAGGTGTCGGCGACGCTATCGCACGGTCGGACCGCCGGGACCGGCGGGATGCTCCCCCTCACAATCACCCGGACGGAGTATGGGGGCGCGGGCGCGGGCCACTGCGCCGTCCGAGTGGTGGTACCCGCGCCCCGGTGCCCCGCGTGCCGCCGTTCGGGGGCTCCGGCGTCCTCCTCGCGCCGCCGTTCCGGGGCTCCGGCGCTCACGGCCCCGGTGGTCGGGGCGCCGCGCTGCGCCCGTTCACAGCTCCAGCGTCACCTGGTAGTCCGTCAGCCAGGCGTCGAAGTCCAGTGCGAGGTCGACGGCCAGCCGGACGGACTGCGGGTCGGTGTCCGGGGCGAGCGCGTCGGCGAGGCGCCGCCGGTCGAGCAGGTCCAGGGCCGGGGAGGTGCGCTCGGCGGCGAGCCGGGCGAGTTCGGCGCGCAGTTTCGCCGGGTAGTGCGGGTCGGTGGTGACCGGGTACGGGCTCTTCGGCCGCTGGGCGACCGCGTCCGGCAGCACGTCCCGGACGGCGGCGCGCAGCAGGCTCTTCTCCCGTCCGTCGAAGGACTTCATCGCCCACGGGGCGTTGAAGACGTACTGGACCAGCCGGTGGTCGCAGAACGGCACCCGCACCTCCAGCCCGTTGGCCATGCTCATCCGGTCCTTGCGGTCGAGCAGGATGCAGACGAAGCGGGTCAGGTTGAGGTACGAGATCTCGCGCATCCGGCGTTCCACCGGATCCGCCGCCGGGAGGTGCGGGACCTCGGCGATCGCGTCGCGGTAGCGGGCCCTGCGGTAGCCGTCCAGGTCGAGCTTGCGGAGCAGTTCGGCGTCCAGGAGGTGTTCGCGCGGGGTGGCACCGCCGCCGGCGATGCCGGTGAGGCCGAGGGCCCAGGGGAAGTCCTCGACGGCGACGGTCTTCGGGTCGTGGAACCAGCGGTAGCCGCCGAAGAGCTCGTCCGCGGACTCGCCGGACAGCGCGACCGTGGAGTGGCGGCGCACGCCCCGGAAGAGCAGCAGCAGCGAGGTGTCCATGTCGCCGACGCCGTTGGGCAGGTCACGGGCGCGCAGCACGACGGAGCGCCGGGACGGGTCGGTCAGGTCGGCGGCGTTCAGCTCGACGACGCTGTGGTCGGCGCCGACGTGCGCGGCGAGCAGCCGGGCGAACGGGCCGTCCTGGGTCTGCCGGACGTCGTTGGCGTGGAAGGTCTCGCTCTGCCCGGCGAAGCCGACGGAGAAGGAGCGCACCGGGCCGGCCCCGGCGGCGCCCAGCGTCCGGGCGGCGAGGGCGGTGACGGCACTGGAGTCCAGGCCGCCGGAGAGCAGCGAGCAGAGCGGGACGTCCGCCTCCAGCTGGCGGTGCACGATGTCGTCCAGCAGGGCCCGGACGGTGGCGACGGTGGCCTCCAGGCTGTCACGGTGCTCGCGTGCCTCCAGCGCCCAGTAGCGGCGGACCGACAGGCCCTCGCGGCGCACCCGGACGACGTGCCCGGGCCGGACCTCGTGGATGTCCCGGTACGGGGTGAGGCCGGGGGTGCGGGTGTAGCCGAGCAGTTCGCGCAGCCCGTCCAGGTCCACCACCGGGCGCACGGCGGGGTGGGCGAGCAGGGCCTTGACCTCGGAGCCGAAGATCACGCCGTCCGGGGTGCGGTGGTAGTACAGGGGTTTGACGCCCATCCGGTCGCGGACCAGCAGCAGTTCCTCGCGCCGGACGTCCCAGACCGCGAAGGCGAACATGCCGTTGAGCCGCTCGGCCAGGTGCTCGCCCCATTCCAGGTAGGCGCGCAGCACGACCTCGGTGTCGCTGCGGGTGCGGAAGCGGTGCCCGGCCGCCTCCAGTTCGGCGCGCAGTTCGCGGTGGTTGTAGACCTCGCCGCTGTAGGTGAGCACGGCCAGCGTCCGGCCGTCGTGCTCGGCCGTCATCGGCTGGACGCCGCCCTCGATGTCGATCACCGCGAGCCGGCGGTGGCCGAGCGCGGCGTGCGGCTCCAGGTGGACGCCGCCGGCGTCCGGGCCGCGGCGGACCTGGGTGGCCGTCATCGCGTCGAGGACACCCCGTTCGGCGGTGAGGTCGCGCTCGAACGCGACCCATCCGGTGATCCCGCACATCAGCAAGCCTCCGGTCTTCCGCTTCGTGTTCAGGGGGTCACGCTACGTGCGGAGTTGGTGCCGCTTCAAGGGGCTTTCGGGAACGGGGGTGATCGGGTGGCCGTTCGGCGGTCGAATGTGAAGAAGGAGTGAATCCAGTCTGAAAGTCGTAATGTCTGCCCGATTTCGGGCAGAAACTTTGGCTTCGACGGGCCCGCCGACCTAGGCTCCTCACTCGTGCCGAGCTCACCCCACCCCCACGAAGACCTCCTCGCCCACCTCACCCGGACCAGCCCGCTCGGGCCCCGGGAGGCGGCGCGGGTCGTGGCGGAGGTGCTGGCGTACTTCTCCGAGAGCACCGAGGACTACGTGCGCCGCCGCCACACCGAGCTCCAGGCGCGCGGACTGACCAACGAGCGGATCTTCGCCCGGCTCGCCGAGGAACTGCCGCAGCGCCGGGTCTCGGCGCCGGAGCTCTCGGCCCGCCAGCTGCGGCGGATCGTCTACGGCTGAGCCGTCGTTCCCGACCTTCTGAAGACCTCGAAGAGGAGACCACGCATGTGCGGAATCGTGGCCTACATCGGCCCCAAGGATGCGACCCCCTTCCTGCTGGAGGGGCTGGCGCGGCTGGAGTACCGCGGCTACGACTCGGCCGGCGTCGCCGTCACCGGGCGCAGCGGCGGGATCAAGCTCCGCAAGGTGAAGGGGCGGGTCGCCGACCTGGCCGCCGCCGTGCCGGCCCGGTTCAAGGGCACCACCGGCATCGGCCACACCCGCTGGGCCACCCACGGCGTCCCCAGTGACGCCAACGCGCACCCGCACCTGGACAACGCCGAGCGGATCGCCGTCGTCCACAACGGCATCATCGAGAACGCCGACGAGCTGCGCGCCAAGCTCACCGCCGACGGCGCGGTGTTCCGCTCCGAGACCGACACCGAGGTGCTCGCCCACCTGATCGCCGCGAACGTCGCCGAGGGCGTCGAGCTGGAGGACGCGGTACGGGCCGCGCTCGCCCGGGTGGTCGGCACCTACGGCATCGCGGTGCTCGACGGCGAGCGGCCGGACCGGATCGTGGTCGCCCGCAACGGCAGCCCGATCGTGCTGGGCATCGGCGAGAAGGAGATGTTCGCGGCCTCGGACGTCTCCGCGCTGGTCCGCTACACCCGCCAGGTCGTCCACCTGGAGGACGGCGAGCTGGCCACCGTCCGGGCCGACGGCTTCCGCACCTTCACCGCGGACGCCCGCACCACGCACCGCCAGCCGTCCACCGTGGACTGGGAGGTCGACTCCTACGACACCGGCGGCTTCGAGCACTTCCTGCTCAAGGAGATCCACGAGCAGCCCGGCTCGGTCGAGCGCACCCTGAGCGGCCGGCTCGACGAGCGCTTCGCCACCGCGCACCTCGGCGGCCTCAACCTGGACGCCCGGGAGCTGCGCGAGATCCGCCGGGTGAAGATCCTCGGCTGCGGATCGGCCTACTACGCGGGCGAGATGGGCGCGCAGCTGATCGAGGAGCTGGCCCGGATCCCCGCGCACAGCGAGCCGGCCTCGGAGTTCCGCTACCGGAACCCGGTGATCGAGGCGGACACCCTGTACGTGGCGGTCAGTCAGTCCGGCGAGACCTACGACACGCTGGCCGCCGTCCAGGAGGTCAAGCGCAAGGGCGGGCGGGTGCTCGGCGTCGTCAACACCGTGGGCAGTGCTATCGCCCGAGAGTGTGACGGCGGTATCTACCTGCACGCCGGTCCGGAGGTCTCGGTCGCCTCCACCAAGGCGTTCACCTCCACCGTGGTCGCCTTCGCGCTGCTCGCCCTGCACTTCGGCCGCATCCACGACCTGTCGCCCGCCGACGGGCGCCGGATCGTTTCGGCGCTCCAGGCGCTGCCGGACCAGATCCGCGAGGTGCTGGAGCAGAGCGAGGCCATCGCCCGGCTCGCCGCCGAGTACGCCGACTCCACCGGCATGATGTTCATCGGCCGGGTGCGCGGCTTCCCGGTGGCCCGCGAGGGCGCGCAGAAGCTCAAGGAGATCTCCTACGTCCACGCCGAGGCCTACCCGGCGAGCGAGCTCAAGCACGGCCCGCTGGCGCTGATCAGCCCCGAACTGCCCACCGTGGCACTGGTTCCGGACGACGAGCTGCTGGACAAGAACCTGACCACGCTCGGCGAGATCAAGGCCCGCTCCGGGCGGATCATCGCCGTCGCCCACCGGCGGCCGGAGGAGAAGCTCGCGGACCACTGCATCCTGGTGCCCAAGAGCGAGCCCGAACTGGACCCGCTGCTGCTCAACATCCCGCTCCAGCTGCTGGCCTACCACGCCGCCGTCGCCCTCGGCCGCGACGTGGACAAGCCGCGCAACCTGGCGAAGAGCGTGACGGTGGAGTAGGGCCCCTCGCGGCGAGCGCCCCGGGAGCGGGGCGCTCGCACCGGACCCGCGGGTCCCGGTCGCTGTGCGGACGGCCGGGGCCCGCGTTCTCTCCCTGCGTGCTTTCGGATTGCGTGCTTTCAGAACACCGAGCACCCGGAGAGGGTGGTCAGCGTGTCCAGGGCGGCGACCGCGGCGACGGAGTTGCCGGCCTGGTCCAGGCGCGGGCCCCAGGCGCAGACGGCGGCGCGGCCGGGGAGTATGGCGAGGATGCCGCCGCCGACGCCGCTCTTGCCCGGCAGGCCCACGCGGAAGGCGAACTCGCCGGCCGCGTCGTAGGTGCCGCAGGTGAGCAGGACGGCGTTGATCCGCTTGGTCTCGCTGCGGGACATCAGCCGGGTGCCGTCGGCACGCACGCCGTAGCGGGCGAGGAAGGAACCGGCCAGCACCAGGTCGCGGCAGCTGGTGGCCACGGCGCAGTGGGCGTAGTAGTGCTCCAGCACGGTCTCGACCGGGTTCTGCAGGTTGCCGTGGCTGGCGATGAAGTGGGCCAGCGCGGCGTTGCGGTGGCCGTGTTCGGCCTCCGAGGCGGCGACCACCGGGTCGGTGTCGAGCAGCGGGTTGCCGGACTCGCGGCGCAGGAACTCCCGTACCGCGCCCGAGGCGTCGCCGGTCATGGTCTGGAGGCGGTCGGTGACCACCAGGGCGCCCGCGTTGATGAACGGGTTGCGCGGGATGCCGTGCTCGGTCTCCAGCTGCACCAGGGAGTTGAACGGGTTGCCGGACGGCTCGCGGCCGACGCCCTGCCAGAGCGCGTCGCCGCCGTACGCCACCGCGAGGGCGAGCGAGAACAGCTTGGAGACGCTCTGGACGGAGAACGGCCGCTCCCACTGACCGACGCCGTGCAGCTCCCCGTCGACGGTGGCGACGGCCATGCCGAAGGCCTCCGGGTCGGCGGTGGCGAGGGCCGGGATGTAGTCCGCCACCCGGCCCCGGCCCGCGGTCGCCCGGGCGGCCGCCTCGGCGGCCTCCAGCAGCACCGGCCAGTCCAGGATCTCCCCGCCGGGCACACCGTTCAACGCTTCTCCTCCACCGGCACCGACCGCGGACAGCACCGGGACCGGCAGCGGACACGGGCGGGAGCGGTCGCGCGGTGCGGGGGCGTCCGGTCCGACCAGGATTATCCGTGTTCCGGGCGCGGACCCGGTACGGGGGTCGGGCGCGGGCGGGTCACGGCGCGTTCGTGGGGGCCTGGACGGGCGGGCCGGTGAGCAGGGTGCCGGAGTCCGAGTACGGCAGGCCGTTGGGGACGCAGCCGTGCAGCCCCTTGATCTGCTGCATCATCACCGGCGCCGGGGCGCCCGGGCCGGGGCAGTCGACGTGGCCGTTGCCGAGGATGTGGCCGACCTCGTGGTTGACGGCGAGCGCGTGGTACAGCTCGGGCCGGCCCCGGTAGAACTCGGACAGCTCGGTCCAGCGCTTGAGGTTGATGACCACCTGGTGGGTGACGCCGCAGTTCACCCAGCCGCCGGTGTCCAGCCCGTACTGGCCGCAGATCCGGTCGGTGGACCTCGGGGTGGCCAGGTAGACGGTGAAGTCCACCGGGTCCGCGGGCACCCGCTGGAACGAGACCGTGCCGCCGGCCGCCCAACCGCGCCGGACATCGCCCAGGACGGCGTCCACCTCGGCCGCGAACTGCGCCGGGCTCTCCGCGATCCCGTCCTCCACCCGCACCTTGTAGCGGTACAGGCGCTCGCCGGTGCCGAAGCGGTCCGAGCCGCCGGACGCGGTCGTGAACGCCAGCCGGTCCCCGTCCCCGTCGCTCCACGGCTGCCACCAGAGCAGCCCGGCGGTCAGCGCCGCGGCCAGCGCGAGGGCGAGGGCGCCGTGCCGGGGCTTGCGGCGGCGGAGCCGCGCGAGCGCCCTCAACGGCCCGCTCCCGCCGCGTCCGGGTGCGCGCGACAGGCCTCGGCGAGGCGGGCGGACTCGCCGCGCAGGGCGTCGTGGGTCACCGGGAGGGCGGTGGTGTCCGGTCGGTCGTGGATCGGGGCCAGGGTGGACATGGCGGAGGTGCTCCAGGACGGGATCGGCGGGCCGCGGCCGCCGATCGTCGGCCGGGCCGTCGCCCGGTCGTGCGAAAGGGTGGTACCTGGAGGAACGGGACGGGGCGCGGCGGCGGTTCAGGACGTGGCGCGCGCCACGGCACGGCCCAGTCGGACGGGAGGCCCGGGCGGTTCCCGGAACCGCTCGATGGTGTCACCCGGGCGGCGTGTCCCTGGGCGGCGGCGTCGGAATCGGGTGTCGTAGGGCGGGCGGGTCGACCCGTCCGGGTCGGTTCGTCGGAGTCGACGCGTCGGGTTCGATCCGCCCGGGTCGAGCCCGTCCCGTCCGGAACGCCATCGGAGGCGCCGTCATGTCCACCACCGCCGTATTCGCCGTCGACGGCATGAGCTGCGGCCACTGCGAGAAGACGGTCAGCGCCGGGCTCGCCGTCCTGCCCGGCGTCACCGACGTCAGTGCCGACGCGCCGAGCGGCCGGGTCACCGTGGCCTCCGCGCAGCCGCTGGACGAGGCGCTGGTCCGCGGCGTGGTCGACGGGGCCGGGTTCACCTTCGTCGGGCGGGCCTGAGGACGGCGGCGGGGCCCGTCGGGTTCGGATGTCGCCGAGGGCCCCGCCGCCGTGCCGCGGGCCGGGCTCAGCCCATGCTCTTCGCACCGTCCAGCGACTCCCGGATGATGTCGGCGTGACCGGCGTGCTGGGCGGTCTCGTTGGCGACGTGCAGCAGCACCCGGCGGGCCGACCACCGGGCGTCCCCCTCGAACCAGGGGGCCTTCGGCAGCGGCTGGGTGGCGTCCAGGTCGGGGAGGACCGCCACCAGCTCGTCGGTGCGGCCGGCCACCTCGGCGTAGTCCGCGAGGACGCCGGCCAGCGTCTCGCCGGGCAGCATCCGGAACTCGTCCGCGCGGCGGGCGAGGTCCTCCTCCGTCCACTTGGTGAAGTCGGGCATCGCGGACGGGCCCTGCACGATGAACTCCGCCCAGAGCCGCTCGACGCTGGTCACGTGCTTGATCAGGCCGCCCAGACAGAGCTCGCTCGCACAGGTCCGCAGGCCGGCCTGCTCGTCGGTGAGGTCGCGGGTGGTGAAGCGCAGGAAGTGCCGCTGCTGCTCCAGGGCCGCCAGGAGGTCGGCGCGCTCGCCGGTCAGGTTCTGGGCGGTGGAGGTCGTGGTCATCGTCAAGGCCTTTCGTTCGGGTCCTGCTCCCTCGGACAAGAACAACGCTACGGACCATTGCGGCCACTTCCTGTCCTGAATCCCGGGGAGAATCGACGCATGGCGAACACCAGCACCCGGACGCTTCGACTGCTCTCCCTGCTCCAGACCCACCGGTACTGGCCGGGCGACGAACTGGCCGACCGGCTCGGCGTCTCCGTCCGCACCCTGCGCCGCGACATCGACCGGCTGCGCGAACTCGGCTACCCCGTCGAGGCGCAGCGCGGCGTCGACGGCGGCTACCAGCTGGCGGCGGGCGCGGCGCTGCCGCCGCTGGTGATCGACGACGAGGAGGCGGTGGCCCTCGCGGTCGGGCTGCAGGCGGCGGCCGAGAGCCCGGTGGAGGGGGTCGCCGAGGCCTCGGTGCGGGTGCTGGCGAAGGTCGTCCAGGTGATGCCCGCCCGGCTGCGACGGCGGGTGGAGGCGCTGCGCGCGGTGACCGTCCCGGTGGACTGGGGGACGCCGCCGGGCGCGGGCGTCGACCCGGACATCCTGACGGTGGTGGCGCTCGCCTGCCGGGACGACGAACGGGTGCGGTTCTCGTACACGGCCGCCGACGGGCGCGGCACGCAACGGCACGTCGAACCGCACCGGCTGGTCTGCCTGAACCGCCGCTGGTACCTGGTCGCGTACGACCTCGACCGGGCCGACTGGCGCACCTTCCGCCTCGACCGGCTCACCGCCCCCTCCGGCAGCGGCGCCCGCTTCGCCCCGCGCACCCTCCCGGCCGCGGACGCGGCCGAGTTCGTCCGCGCGGGCCTCAACGGCATACCCAGGCCGCACCTGGTGGAGGCCCTGATCGAGTCGCCGGCGGAGCACGTCCGGGCCAGGGTCGGCCGCTGGGCCACCGTGGAACCCGTCACCCCGGACCGCTGCCGGCTGCGGATGACCGCCGACTCGCTCGACTGGCCCGCCATGGCCCTGGGCTCGCTCGGCGCCGAGTTCCGGGTGCTCGCCCCGGACGCGCTGCGGAGCCTGCTCGCCGAGTGGAGCGCCCGCTTCGCCCGCGGGTCGGTCGAGGGCGCGGAGTAGGGAGAAGCGGGAGCGGGACGTCGGGCACGTCGGCTCGTGGTGCGGCGTGGTGGGGGCGGGGGGAGTCGGTCAGGGGGCGATGGCGTCGAGGGTGGTGCGGAGGCGGGTGAGGGCGGCGGGGAGGACGGGGAGCGGAGGTGTGGCGAGGGCCAGGCGCAGGGCGTTGGGGTGGTGGGGAGTGGTGGCGAAGGCGTCGGCGGTGGAGACCAGGATGCCCTCGGCGGCCAGGGCGGCGGCCGCGTGGTCGGGGCGCTGATGGGCTTCGAGGGTGAGCCAGAGGATGTAGGAGGTGGGGTGGGCGGTGGTGGTCAGGCCGGCCAGGGCGGTGCGGGCGACGGCCTGGCGGGCGGCGGCGTCCGCGCGGCGTTCCCGTTCCAGGCGGGCGACCGTACCGTCGGCGAGCCAGCCGGTGGCGAGGGCGGTGATCAGGCCCGGGGCACCCCAGGCCGCCGTGCGCAGGGCGGTGGTGGCGGCCCGGAGCAGGTGGCCGGGCAGGACGGCGAAGCCGAACCGCAGGCCCGGTGCCACGCTCTTGGAGAGACCGGCCAGATAGCAGGTGCGCTCGGGGGCGAGGGCGTGCAGGGGTGGCGGCGGCGCGGCCTCCAGGAAGGCGTAGGTGCCGTCCTCGATCAGGGTGAAGCCGTGGTCGGCGGCGAGCCGGACGAGGCGCTCGCGCTGTTCCGGGCCGAGCACCCAGCCGAGCGGGTTGTGGACGGTCGGCTGGGTGTACACCGCCCGCACCGGCCGGGCGCGGCAGAGCCGGTCGAGCGCGTCGAGGTCCGGGCCCGCGGCGGTGACCGGGACGGGCGCCAGGTCCAGCCCGTGGGCGGTGGCGAGCAGCTTGATGCCCGGGTAGCCGAGGGCGTCCACGGCGAGGACGTCGCCGGGGCGGGTGAGCGTCCGCAGGACGCAGTCCAGGGCCTGCTGCGCCCCGCTGGTGAGCAGGACGTTCCCGGGTGCGGTGTCGATCCCGCGGTCCAGCAGATGGGTGGCCACCGCGGCCCGGTCGTGCCGGTGGCCGCCCGGCGGATGCTGGCGCAGCAGGGCTTCGGCGTCGCCGGAGGAGGCGAGCGCGCGCAGGGCCTGCCGCAGCCGGTCGCCCTGCCCGGGGGTGAGCGGCTGGTTGAAGGAGAGGTCGGCCACCCGGGGCACCGGGAGGGCGCGGGAGGGTTCGAGGCCGTCGTAGCCGGCGCGCAGCCGGACGAAGGTGCCGCGGCCCTGCTCGCCCACCACCAGTCCGGCGGCGGCCAGTTCGGCGTAGACCCGGGTGGCGGTGGCGAGGGCGATCCGCCGTTCGCGGGCGAGGGTGCGGTGGGTCGGCAGCCGTGCGCCGGCCGGGAGCGCGCCGGAGCGGATGGCGGTCGCGTACTCGTCGACGATGGCCTTGTAGGAGGGCGGTCGCACGGGTCACCTGCCGTTCCCGGGAGTGGAGGCACGGGCGTGCACGGGTGCGCACGGGTGGGGCCCGAGTGTATCCAGGACAATAAGTGGATTGTCCTGGCCGGGAGTTCCTAGCCTCGTCACATCCAGCAGCGAGGCCAGGAACGGAGCACGCGCCCATGACCATCCGCAGCGAGCGGGACCGGCACCTCGTCACCCTCACCATCGACCGGGAGGAGAAGCTCAACGCCCTCGACTACCCGACGATCGACGCGCTGCTCGCCGAACTCGACCGGATCGACGCCGACGACACCGTCCGCGCCGTGATCCTCACCGGCGCCGGCGAGCGGGCGCTCAGCGCGGGGGCCGACATCCCGTCCCTGGCGGCCAGCGTCGCCGGCGGGCCCGAGCGGGCGCTGCGCGAGTTCGTCCGGCGCGGGCACACCCTCACCCGGCGGATCGAGGAGTTCCCCAAGCCGGTCGTCGTGGCCGTCAACGGCCTGGCCTACGGCGGTGGTTGCGAGATCACCGAGGCGGCCCCGCTGGCCGTCGCGGCCGCGCACGCGAGCTTCGCCAAGCCCGAGATCTCGCTCGGCTTCCCGCCGCCCTTCGGCGGATCGCAGCGGCTGCCGCGGCACGTCGGCCGCAAGCGCGGCCTGGAGCTGATCCTCACCGGCGACCCGATCCCGGCCGCCCGCGCCGCCGAGATCGGCCTGGTCAACTCGGTCGTCCCGGCCGGTGAACTGATGGACACCGCACGGCACTTGGCCGAGCGGATCGTCCGGCACGCGCCGACCGCCGTGGCCGCCTGCCTGCGGGCCGTGACCCGGGGCATCAACCTGCCGATCGACGAGGGGCTCGCGGTGGAGGCGGCGGCCTTCGCGGCGACCGTGCCGACCGACGGCGTCCGGGACGGCATCCGGCGCTTCCTGGACCGCTCGTCCTCCGGCGCGGCCTCCTGAGGCGGGTGCGGGAAATCCGTTGTCCGGTGGCGGTCGAGGGCCGATCATGACGGAATGTCGGATCTCCTCGCCCGCGTGACCGCCTTCCGTGCCGCCTTCGCCCGCCGCCAGGCGCAGGAGGTCATCGAACTACCGGAGTTTCCCGGGGTGTTCGCCGTCCGGAACGCCGAGTACGGACGCTCCGAGGAGCACAACCAACTGATCGTCGAGGGGCCGGGAACCGACCCGGCGGCGCTGCCCGGGCTGGCCGCCCGGTGGCTGGGGCCGCGCGACCGGTACCGCGTCACCGTGCTGGACCAGGAGTCGGGCGGGCGAGCGGCCCCGGTACTGGCGGCAGCGGGGTGGGAGCGGCAGGGCGAGGTGATCCTCACCCGCTCGACGGACGGCTGTACGCATCCCGAACCGGCCGCGCACCCCGTGGAGTTGGACTAGGTGCGGGAGGCGGTGCTGCGTCAGCAGCGGGAGTGGATCGAGGACGAGGAGCTCGCCCGGCAGCTCACCGACCGCCGCGCCGCCCGGCTGCGCGGTGCCGGGCGGGTGCACTTCCTGGCCGCGCGGACGCCGACCGGCGAGGTCGCGGCCTGGAGCGACCTCTATCTTGAACCGTCCGCCGGGCTCGCCCAGTTGGAGGACCTGGTGACCGGCTCGCGGCACCGCGGCGCGGGGCACGGCGACACCCTGCTGGCGACCGGCCTGGCGCTGGCGGCCGAAGCCGGCATCCCCCGGCTGTTCCTGCTCGCGGACGCGGTGGACTGGCCGCGCGCGTGGTACGGCCGCCGGGGTTTCGCGGAGATCGGGCGCGGCCACTCCTTCTACGGCCGCTGAGCCGCTGCGGCCACGGAGCTTCTACGGCCACGGAGTTTCGTGCGGCACTCGCCCGGCGCCCCGTACGGCGGCGCCGGGCATCATGGAGCCATGGACCGGTACGAGGACCTCCCCGGCGAGGTCAAGGTGATCGACACACCCACCCTCCTGAGGCTGCAGGAACGGGCGGAAGGGCTCGGCCTCTCCCAGCGGTTGGGCCGGGCGTGGGTGCGGGCCCATGCGGATCCGCAGGGACGGCACTGGCTGCGGCCGGCGCTGTGGCACGGGCTGACCCACCGGCCGGAGCTGCCGAGGCAGTTGCGCTGCGAGGCGGCGCTCGCCGTGCGGGGCGGGGACCGCGTGCGCAGCCTGCTGGACGTCCTGCCGGAAGACTTCGCCCCGCTGCGGACGGCGACCTCCCGGGACAGGGTGTGGATGCCGGACGGAGGCGTCCTGTCGGCAGGGGACTGGACCGCCCGGCAGGACGAGGGGTAGCGGCGGCCGGTCGCCGGGTCAGTCCCTCCCCGGTCCGACGGCCGGCGGGGTTCCGCGGCCGCAGTGGGCGGCGACGGTGTCCGCGAAGGCGCGGGCGAGCGGGCCGAGGTTCTCCCAGTCCCGGACGGCCCAGCCCGCGGTGAGGGCGGGCAGGTCGGGCAGCGGGAGCAGCCGCAGGCCGGGGTGGCCGGGACCCTGCCACTGCGGGAGCGCGGGGACGACGGCGTGGCCGAGGCCGAGTTCGGCGAGCAGGATCGCGGTGTCCCAGTCCGCGACGCTGGTGTCGAAGACCGGCCGGACACCCGACTTGCCGAGCCAGGCCTCGACCTGGGAGCGGGAGACGGAGTTCTGCGGCAGCCCGATCAGCCGGGTGTCCTGGAGGTCGGCGGGCGAGATCCGGGCCCGGCCGGCGAGCGGGTCGCCCGCCGCGACCGCGAGCACCCAGGGCAGGTCGACCACCGGCCGCTGGTCGATGCCCCGGGCAGGGACGCCGAGGGTGATCCAGGCGAGGTCGGCCCGGCCGGCGTTGAGCGACTCCAGGCAGCTGCGACTGGAGACCTCCGTCTGGAACTCCAGACTGACCTGGGGAAAGCGCCGCCGGAAGTCCACCACGGCCGCGGACATGAAGTGCCGGATGCTGGTGGCCCCGGTGGTGATCCGTACGGATCCGCCCTCGCCGCGCGCGAGTTCGGCGATCCGGTGCAGCGCCTGGTCGATGCTGCCGAGCCCGGTGCCGACCGCCGCGCGCAGCAGGCTCCCCGCCCTGGTCGGGACGACCCCGCGCGGGTGGCGCTCGATCAGGGCGAGGCCGACCTCCCGTTCGAGCCGCTTCACGTGCTGGCTGACGGCGGACTGGGTGCGGTTCAGGTCGCGGGCGACGGCGCTGAGCGAGCCGGCCCGGCAGACCGCGGCGAAGACGCGGAGGTCGTCGATGGTCACGGGGACCCAAGGTATCGCTTGGGGGTACCCCAGTAAATCGGCGGATTGACTTGGATGTTCCGCGGGATCGATCATCGATCCAGGGCCCAGGGCGGCAACCCGCCCGCTGTCCTCGCCGGCGTTCCGGACGCCGTGGCGGGGGCACGGGCGGGTGTCGACCCGCATCCGCGCAAGGCGATGTGCGCGCCGGTGTGCACATCGATGGTCAGGTTGCCGTTCATGGTGATGCGCACGGTCACGGTGCGCACGTTCACGATGTGCGCGGTGACGTACGACGGGAGGGGGAACGGGCATGCGGTACGCCGATGGTCCGGGTACGCGGTGCGAGGTGTTCGTCGGGGCGCCGGTGGAGCGGGTGTGGGAGCTGGTGACGGACATCGGCCTGCCCGCCCGGCTCAGTCCGGAACTCCACCGCGTCGCCTGGCTGGACGGAGCGGACGGCCCCGCGCCGGGCGCCCGCTTCGAGGGGCACAACACCCGTGCGGGCATGCCCGACTGGCGGACGGTCTCCGAGGTGACGGAGCTGACCGGGCCGGCCGGCGGAACGGGGCCGGCCGGTCCCGACGGCCGCCGGGTCTTCGCCTGGGGGGTGATGGACGCGGACGGCCGCTACGGCGAGCCGGTGTCCGACCTCGGCGGGGCACTGGCCCGGTGGCGCTTCGAGCTGACCCCCGAGGGCGACGGCACCCGGCTGCGCCAGTCGGTGGTGATCGGCCCCGGCCGCAGTGGCGCCAGCCTGGTCATCGACGCCAAGCCGGAACTGGAGGAGAAGATCGTCGACTTCCGGCTGAACGAGCTGCGCACCGGCATGACGGCCACCCTCGAAGGCATCAAGGCGCTGGCCGAGCTGGGGGACCGGGCCCGGCCCGAACGGCGGGACCGGGCCCGGTCCGAGCGCTGATCCCGAACCCGCGGTGCGGGACGGGCCGACCGGACCGGCCGCCGGTCCGGTCCGCCGGTCGTGTTCCGCTGACGGCTGTCGTGGCCGGTCCCGGTGATGGTCCTCCTGGATCCGGCCTGCGACCGGTGGGCCGCCGTGCAGGACGATCCGGGCCTGCTGCCGGTCGAACTGCCGGGCGGAACGGACGACCGGGAGCAGCCGATCCGCGTGGTGGGCCGTCAGTCGGTCGTCAGTCAGTCAGTCAGTCAGTCGGCCGGTCGGGCGCCGGGCCGGCGCAGTGCCGCCCGGGCCGGCAGCACGCCGGCGAGCAGGGCCAGGAGCAGGCAGAGGCCGGTGGTGAGGGCCATGGTCGACCAGGGCAGGGCGAGGTCGACCCGGGTGCCGAGCCGGGCGGAGAGGCCGGAGCGGACGCCCGCCAGGGTGACCACCGCGATCAGCAGGCCGAGCGCGGCACCGATCCCGACCACCAGGGTCGACTCGGCGGCCACGATCCGCAGCACCTGACGGCGGGTCGCGCCGGACAGCCGCAGCACCGTGAAGTCCCCGGCCCGCTGGGCGGTGGCCATCAGCAGGGTGTTGGCGACGGCCAGGCTGCTGCAGCCGAGCGACGTGCCGATCAGGACGACCAGGAAGATCCGGACCAGGGCGTCGTCCTCGGAGGTGGTGCGGGAGGCGTACTCGGCGCTGCTCAGCGCCCGGGCGCCGAGCGGGGCGAGGACGGCCGACGAGGTGGCGCCGGCGGTGTGGACGACCGAGGTGAGCGCCGACGGGTCGTGCGCCCGGACGGTGCGGGTGGTCAGCAGCACGCTCGCGGTGGCGGAGCCGTCGGTGATCTCCGCGACGACCGTGACGTCCACGGTACTGCCGTCCTCGAAGGTGACCGGGACGCGGTGGCCGGTGGTCCAGCCCAGCCAGGCGGCCGTGCCGGCCTTGACCACCATGGTGTTCTCGCCGGTCAGGCCGTCCAGGGAGCCGGAGGTGACGGTCATCCGGGTGCGGGCCGCGCGGAACGCGGCCTCGCTCATCCCCACCGCGCCGACGTGGTCGGTGCCGCCGGCGTAGAGCCGGGTGGGCAGCAGCGAGGCACCGCCCGGTACGGCGGCCACGGCGGCGTCGGAGAGCCCGGGTGTGCCCTGCGGGGTGACCACCGAGGTGGCCTGCTGCCGGACGGTCTCCTCCAGCGCGTAGCCGCTGGCCCGCAGCTGGAACAGTCCGGCGATCAGCACCGCGAAACCCACCGTCACCAGCACTGGAGCGGCGGTCGAGGCGGTGCGTCGGACGGCGGTCACCGCACTCTCCCGGGCCACCGCGGCGGTGGCGCCGCGCAGCCCGGACAGCGGCCGGCAGACCGCGCGGACGATCGGCGGGAGGACGGCGGGTGCGAACAGCATGAGCCCGACGATCAGCGCCATGGCCGCGTAAAGGGCGTTGTTGATCATGCTGTCGGACTCGCTGCCGGCCGCGACCACCACCAGCCCGAGCCCGAGGGCGGTGCACACCCCGCCGGCGATCCACCGGCCGCGGGTCATCGGCCGGTGTTCGACGGCGGCCTCGCGCAGCGCCTCCAGCGGGGCCGTCCGGGCCGCCCGGCGGGAGGCCGACCAGACCCCGAGCAGCGCGACCACCAGGCCCAGCGCGAAGGAGCCGAGCAGCGGCAGCGCCCCGAACCGTACGGTGAATCCGGCCGGCTCCAGTCCGCCCTCGACCATCAGCGCGCCCAGCGCGGGCGCCATCAGCGCGCCGAGCAGCACGCCCGCGCCGCCGGCCGCGACGCCCACCCCGAGCGACTCGGCGTACACCGTGCGCGCGATCTGACGGGGGGTGGCGCCGATGGTGCGCAGCAGGCCGAACTCGCGCCGCCGCTGGACGATCGCGAAGGCGAAGGTGGAGGCGACCACGAAGACGGAGACGAAGGCGGTCAGCCCGGCCGTCGCGGTCAGGATCTGCAGGCCGATCCAGCGGGTCTTCTCGGCGCTCCTGTCCTCCAGGGCGGTGAGCGCGGCGCCGTGCAGCACCGTCCCGTCGCCGCCCACGGCGGAGGCCGCGGCCGCGGCGACGGCCGGGACGTCGGCGCCCGGCGCGGTGACCAGGCCGATCACCCGGACCCCGGGGGCGAGCGCCTCGGCGGCGCGGTCGGACAGGTAGAGGGACGGCGGGTCGACGGTCCCGGGGGCGGTCCCGGGGGCAGTTCCTGGGACGAGGCCGGACACGGTGTAGCGGGCCGGCCCGGCGGCGGTGAGCAGGGTGACCGGCGAGCCGGGCGCCAGGCCCAGCGAGGCGTCCAGCACCACCTGGTGCTCGTCGGCCGGCGGGCCGCCCGCGACGAGCCGCTCGGGCCCGAACGCGGTGCCGGACCAGTTGCGGCCGCGCGGTTCCGGGCCCGGGGCGCCCACCGGCCTTCCGTCGATCACGGGTTGGGCGTAGAAGGCGCGGTCCGGCACGGCCCGGTCCACGCCCGGAACGGCGGCCAGGGCGCGCAGCAGCTCCCGCGTGCGTTCCCGCGACCAGGGCCGGCCGGGGGTGAAGGTGCCGTCGGACTGGTCGACGGCGGGGCTCTGCACCACGACCCGGGTGCCCGCGTAGCGTCGGGGCACCTCCGGTTCGGCCGAGGTGAGCACCAGGGCGGTCATGGCCAGGACCGTCACGCCCAGGCCGAGCGCGACGAAGGTGCCGAGGAGGGACGTCCAGCGGGCGCGGACGGTGGCGAGGCTCAGCATGCCGGGGCCTCCAGGGCGGCCATCCGGCCGGCGATGACCGCGGCCCCGCTGCGGCCGTGCAGCTCTTCCACGATCCGTCCGTCGGCGAGCAGCAGGACGCGGTCGGCGTAGCCGGCGGCGGTCGGGTCGTGGGTCACCATGATCACGGTCTGCCGGTGGCGGTCGACGATGCCGCGCAGCAGGGTGAGGACCTCGCGCGAGGTACGGGTGTCCAGGGCGCCGGTCGGCTCGTCGGCGAACAGCACGGCGGGCCGGGTGATCAGCGCCCGGGCGATCGCGACGCGCTGCTGCTCGCCGCCGGACAGCTCGCTCGGCCGGTGCCCGCCGCGGTGGCCGAGCCCCACCTCGGCGAGTGCCGTGGCGAGTTCGGCCCGGTCCGGGCGGCGTCCGGCCAGCCGCAGCGGCAGGGCCACGTTCTGTTCGGCGGTCAGCGCGGAGACCAGGTTGAAGGACTGGAAGACGAAGCCGAGGCGCTCGCGGCGCAGCAGGGTCAGCCGGGTCTCGTCCAGGCCGCCGAGTTCGGTGCCGTCGATCACCACGGTGCCGTCGGAGACCCGGTCCAGGCCGGCCGCGCAGTGCAGCAGCGTCGACTTTCCGGAGCCGGAGGGGCCCATCACCGCGGTGAAGCTGCCGCGCGGGAAGGCGACGGTCACATCGTCCAGTGCGGTGACGGCGCGGTCGCCGGTGCCGTACTGCTTGGTCACGGCCCGCAGGAGGACCGTGTCGGTCGAGTTCGTCATGGTCCCAGGCAACCCGTCAACGGTGGCGGAGCGCAGGGGTGTTGGGGCGAGAGCAGAGGTAGTGCCAGCACCCCTGCGGCGGGCGGTGGGCGGCGGCTAGGGTCGGCAGGGTGATCGCTGTCCGCAACACCCTGGAGGCGCTGGCCCAGCGGCCGTCGGCGTTCCTCGGCTCCGTGTGGCCGTGGCGCGCGCTGGGCTTCCTGCTCGCGGGAGCCGCGGTGGGGGCGACGGCCGCCGGGCTGGCGGCGCTGCCGGTGCTGCTGTGGGGCGGGCTGGGACCCCTGGCGGTGGCGGTCGTGCTGCCGCCGCTGGCCCTGGCGGGGCGGGCGGTGACCGGGTACGAGCGGTGGCGGCTGCGGCTGGTGCTGCCCGGGGCGGGGCCGTCGGGGCGGGTGCGGTCGGGGCGGGTGGTGCCGGGGTCGGTACCGTCAGGGTCGGTACCGTCGGGTCCGGGTCCGGGGCCGGGGCCGCGGGGCGGGGCGGAGGGGCGGCGCGGACGTGCCCGCGAACTGTTCCGGGGGCCGGCGGCCCGGCGCGACCTCGGCTACGGGCTGGTCTCCCTGCTGCTGCTCTGGTGGATCGACCTCGGACTGGTCGCGGTGGGCCTCGGCACCCCGCTGTTCCTGCTGGCCGCCCCGTTCCAGCCCACCGCGAACCCCACCGCCTCCTGGCTCGGACCGCTCGCCGGACTCGTGCTGCTCCCGGTGGCGGCCTACCCGCTGGCGGCCTGGGCGGGGGTACGGGCGGTGACCGCCCGGGCCGTGCTGGAGCCCGCCGAGAACGAGCTGACCCGGGTGGTGGCCTCGCGGGCCCGACTGGTGGACGCGTACGAGGTGGAACGGCGCCGGATCGAGCGCGACCTGCACGACGGCGCCCAGCAGCGGCTGGTCTCGCTCTCCGTCAGGCTCGGCCTGGCCGGTCTCGACCTGCCCGAGGACTCGGCCGCTGCCCGGCAGGTCCGGGAGGCCCGGGAGGAGGTGCGGACGGCGCTGCGGGAACTGCGCGAACTGATCCACGGCATCCATCCGCAGGTCCTCACCGACCGGGGACTGGAACCGGCGGTGCGGGACCTCGCGGGCCGCTCGGCGGTGCCGGTGGACGTCGACGTCGCACTGCCCGGGCGGCCGCCCGCCCCGGTCGAGGCCGCCGCCTACTTCGTGGTCTGCGAGGCGCTGGCGAACGTGGTCCGGCACAGCGGCGCCCGGCGCGCCTCGGTGCACGGCCGTGCGGCGGCGGACGGGCTGGTGCTGGAGATCCGGGACGACGGGGCCGGCGGCGCCGACCCGGCCGCCGGCACGGGCCTGCTGGGCATCAGCGACCGGCTCGCCGTCATCGACGGCACCCTGTGCCTGCGTTCCCCGGCCGGTGGGCCGACCGTCCTGCGAGTGGAGATCCCGTGCCTGCACTTCGGTTAGTCGTCGCGGAGGACTCGGTGCTCCTGCGGGAGGGCCTGGTCTCCCTGCTGGAGCGGTTCGGGCACACCGTGGCGGCCGCCGTCGGCGACGCCCCGGCACTGGTCGAGGCGGTCCGGGAGCACCGGCCGGACGTGGTGGTCGTCGACGTCCGGATGCCCCCGGACAACACCGACGACGGACTGCGCGCGGCCCGCCGGCTGCGCGAGGAGGATCCGCGGCTGCCCGTCCTGGTGCTCAGCCAGTACGTCTCGCAGGGGTACACCGCCGAGCTGATCTCCGCCGGCGACCGGGGTGCGGGCACCGGCTACCTGCTCAAGGACCGGATCGGCGAGGTGCGGGAGTTCGTCGCCGCCCTCACCGACGTGGCCGGGGGCGGGACGGTGGTGGACCCGGAGGTGGTCCGCCAGCTGCTGACCCGCCGGCACGACCCGCTGCAGCGCCTGAGCCCCAAGGAGCGCGAGGTGCTGGCGCTGATCGCGGAGGGCCGTTCCAACGCGGCCGTCGCCCGCCGGCTGGTGGTCACCGAGGCCACGGTGGCCAAGCGGATCGCGAGCATCTTCACCAAGCTCGACCTGCCGCAGGCACCGGACGACCACCGCCGGGTGCTGGCGGTGCTGAGGTACCTGGGGTCGTGAGGGCCCGCCGCGGCCGTGGCCGCGGTCGCGGCCGTCGGTTCGGCGTGGCCGTCACCAGGACACCGGGTAGCGGACCGGGTGCCTGCCGATCCTGCCGGGCAGCAGGCCGATGACGACCAGCAGCACGGTGGCCAGGACGAGCAGCGGGAGGAAGGGCACCGGGTGCGGGGCCTGCAGGACCACGATCACGGCGGTGGCCGCGGCCGGGGAGTGCGAGAGGTGGGTGAGCATCATCGCGCCCAGCGAGAGCCCGGCGGCCACGGCCGCGCCCCAGGTGGTGCTGCCGGTGACGGCCAGGGTGGCGAAGCCGATCAGGGCCGACATCAGCTGGCCGCCGATCAGGTTGCGCGGCTGCGAGATCGGCAGCGCGGGCGCTCCGTGCACCAGCGCGGCGCTGGCGGCCAACGGCGGGATCAGCAGCGGTTGGTGGAGCAGTACGCCCACCCCGACCAGGAGGAGCAGGGCGCCGATGGCGAAGACGGTGGCCCGCAGGACGTGCAGCGGGTGCGGCCTGGGTGTGGCGGCGGGCGGTGGCGTGGACATGCGTGAGCGACTCCGGACGGGGGACAGGGACCCGGAGATGATAAACAGACTGTTGAATGAAAGGTAGGACGTTTTGCCTGTCGGACAGGATCCGTCCACGGCGCCGGACCACCTCGGGAACCAGAGCGAGAGCGAGCAGCCGATGACCACGCCTTCCGTCACCGTCTTCCGGGACGTCCGCCCGTACGGCGCCGACCGGGCCGTCGACCTGGTCGCCGTGGACGGCCTGCTGGCCGAGCGGGTCCCGGACGGGGCGGTGCCGGAGGTGGTCGAGGGCGGTGGCCGGATCGCGCTGCCCACCCTGGTGGACGCGCACATCCACCCCGACAAGACCGCCTGGGGCGAGCCCTGGTACAGCCGGCGCCCGGCGGGCTCGCTGCCCGAGTACGTCCGGGGCGACGTCGACCTCCACCGGCACCAGCGCACCCCGCTCGCCGACCGCGCCCACCGGCTGCTGAGCCACGCCGTGGCGCGCGGCACCCGCGCCGTGCGGGCCCACGTGGACGTGGCGCCCGCGTACGGGCTGGCCGGGGTGACCGGGCTCGCCGAGGTGCGCGAGCGGCTGGCCGGCGCGCTGGACGTCCAGCTGGTGGCCTTCCCGCAGCACGGCGTCCGGCGGACGCCCGGCGCGGGCGCGCTGCTCGCGGAGGCGGCGGCGAGCGGACTGGTCGACGCCGTCGGCGGCATCGACCCGGCGGGCTTCGACGCCACCCCGGCCGGGGGCGGCGACGGTGAGGGGCCCGCCCAGCTGGAGCTGCTGTTCGGCCTGGCCGAACAGCACGGACTGCGCCTCGACATCCACCTGCACGACCGGGGCGAGCGCGGCCTCGGCCCGCTGCGCGACATCGCCGCGCGGACCAGGGCGGCCGGACTGGCCGGACGGGTGGTCGTCAGCCACGCCTTCTGCGTCCCCGAACTGACCGGCGCCCCGCTCGCCGACCTCGCCGCCGAGCTGGCCGAATCCGGCGTCGGCCTCACCACCGTGGCGCCCTCGGCCCACCAGGTGCTGCCGTTCCGCGAGCTGCGGGTGCACGGGGTGCGGGTCGGGCTCGGCTCGGACGGGGTGCGCGACTCGTGGAGCCCGTACGGCAACGCCGACATGCTGCACCGCGCCCACCTGCTCGGCTGGACCACCGACGCCCGCACCGACGAGCAGCTGGCCGACTGCTTCGCGCTGGCGGCCGACGGCGGCGCCGAACTGCTGGACCTGCCGGCCGCCACCCTGGAGGCCGGCTCGCCCGCCGACTTCATGCTGGTGACGGGCGAGTGCCTGCCGCAGGTGGTGATCGACCTGCCGAGGCCCGAACTGGTGGTCCGCGCGGGCCGGGTGGTGGCGCGGGACGGGCGGTTCGCGGGCTGAGCGGCGCCGCGGGGCCGGTCCGGGGCCGGTCCGGGCCGGTGCGGGTTGTCGGGGTCGGCGGGGCCGGTGCGGGCCGGTCCGGGCCGGTCGATCCGAGGAGCGGTCAGCCCGCGCCGACCAGCGTCGCCGGGAGGTAGCCGGAGGATATGCCCAGCTCCCACCCGTGCGCCTGGACCGCGAGGGCGGCGAGGGCGATCGGGACGACCGGGAGCAGGGTGCGGGGCCGGGCCGTCGCGGGCGTGCTGTCGCGGTGGAGGGCGAGGCGGGCGGCGAGTGCCTCCTCGAAGGCGGCCCGGTCGTCGTCCAGCAGGACCCGCAGCAGCCGCTGGTCCGGGCTCAGCCCGCCGGGCGCCGCCCCGGCCGCGGCGTCCAGGCCCCGGGCGGCGGCCGCGCGCTCGTCGGCGTCCGGCTTGCGCAGCGGGACGGGACCGGGGGCGATCCACGGCGGCCGCTCCGTCTCCACGACGAAGAGGTACGAGCAGAGAGCCGTCATCCCGGCCAGGTCCGCGGGCTCGGAGACGGACGTCAGGTCCGAGTGGGGCAGGCCGTCCCGGACCGCGGGCGCGTAGTCCTCGACGAGCAGCGGGCCGAGCATGCGGTCGCGGTGCGGCAGCAGACCGCCGATCAGGCACATCGCGAAGGCCTCCACCCAGGTCGCGGCCGTGGGCGCGAAGTCCACGACCGGACCGAAGCGGACGTCCTCGCTGTCCAGCGTCCTGCCGATGTACGGGAAGGGGACGTCGAAGTCGCCCCGGGGGAAGCAGCCGAGCTGGAGCACGCCGAGGGCGCACTCGGCCGCCGTCCACAGGGCCGCGCGGGCGTCGGCTCCGGTGAGGTCCCCGTCCTCCAGGGAGAGGGCGGCGACGTGGTCGAGCAGCTCCTCGCCCATCGCGCGGACCGACCCGATGGTCAACTTGTCCTCAAGGTCGTACCAGTGGCCGAGCGCCCGGCCGCGGACGTCCCCCAGGGCGTCGCGGATCCGCTGCTGGACCACAATGTGACGCGTCACTTCCCGCACGTGCTGGTGCCTCCCCGTCGATGGTGCGGTCCGTCGTCCCGCGTACCCGTGCTGACGGAGAGGCACGCTAGCAGCGACCACCGACACCGGGAGCCGGCGCTCAGAGGAGGCGGGCCGCGCCGGTCTCGTGGAGGTGGACCAGCGCGTCGTAGGCCGGGCCGATCGCCAGCCGCGGCAGCGGGTCGCTGTGGAACACCGTCCCGGCGTCGTAGGTCGGGCGGGCGGTGTCCAGCCAGGAACGGGTGGCCGGCGGGGCGGAGCGCAGGTCGACGTAGTAGTCGCGGGGGCGCACCCGGTCGAGGACGTACTCGTTCATTCCGGCGGTGGCCGGGGGAACGGTGACCTTCTTCCAGACGGGGGCGAACGGGGAGTCCTTGGTGAGGAACGAGCCGCGGCCGAAGGTGAGACCGATGGCGACGTAGCCCGTGCCGAGGGCGTCGCGCAGGTACTCGCCCTGGGTCCTGGGGTAGAGCTCGGGGTCGCTGCTCCGGTACCCGACATGGCCGTTGTGCGCGGACAGTAGCACCTTCCCGCCGGTGCGGCGCTGCCACCAGAGGGTGTTGTCGGTCATCGCCCGGTCGCGGAGCTGCTGCATCGCGGCCACGTCGGCGGTGTCCTCCAGGTTCACCGCGCTGAAGGCGAAGGTCAGGGCGATGCTCCGGGCGTGCTGCAGCGCCCACGCGTACGCCTCGTCCTCCTTGCCCCCGGCCCCGGCCGCGCGCCCGGCGGCGGTGACCAACTCCAGCGTCCGCTGCGCCACGACGGCGTTCTGCCGCCGCTCGGCGAGCGGCCGCGTGGTGACGTAGCCGATGGCGTCGTCGAAGGGGCGCAGGCCGGCGTACAGCTGCTCCAGCCGCGGCAGCGACCCGGGGGCGGCCTCGCGCACGTAGGCGGTCACCCGGTCGAAGAGCTGGTCGCCGATCGCGGGGAAGTTCAGGTCGTCGCCGAGGAAGTGGACCGGGCGCAGCGGGTTTTCACGGTTGTGGTCGCGCATCCAGTCGATCAGGTCGGCGAACTCCTGGCGCTCCCAGGGCGAGGTGCCCATCGTGTCCTTCACCAGCTGCCGGGCGTCACCGCCGGTGCGGCCCTGGATGTAGTCGTCGATCCGCAGGCCGCTGGACCAGCTCGTCTCCAGGGCGAAGGTGGTGAACCCCTTCTCCTCGACCAGGTGGCGCAGCACCCGCTGCTTCAAGGTGAAGAACTCGTGCGCGCCGTGCGTGGCCTCGCCGAGCCCCACCACCGTGGCGTCACCGATCATCGTGCCCAGCGGCCGCAGGTCGGTGGTCCGGCCGGCGGGTTCGGTGGACCGCAACGGGTGGGCGAGAGCAGCCAGTTCGCGGACCACGGTGGAGGTCTGACGATCCGTCCGGTTCGCCGTCTCCGGCTGGTCGGCGCTCGTCGACTGGTCCGCGCGGGCCGCGGGGGCGAGCAGGGTGGCGGTCACGGCGGCCGCGGTGGCGGTCAGCAGGGCGCGTCGGTCGATGCGCTTGTCGCGCTCCTCGCTGCGTGCGGTCATGTCGGGCTGCTCCTCGGTTCCTCGAACCATCGATCCGCCGGTACGCCGATCCGTCAATTCGACGGTTCGGGCAGCCGGTTCGATGGGTGCGAACGGTTCGCCGACGAATGCCGGCCAACGAATCGTCGATCACCGAGGGGCGGCGACGCGCTGGGGAACACCACCGGATCCGGCGGGGGGACAACCCCCGGGAGGTCCGGCGCTCCCGGCGGGGCGGGTCGGAGCGCGGGACCACCGTACGGACAACGGAAGCGGAAGACAACGGAGTGCGGGGGCTGCGCGGTTCAGCACGAATGGACACGGACACAGACACGGACACGGACACGGACGCGGGCCCGGACGCGGGCCCGGGCGGCCCCGCGTGCCCCCCGCCCGGGGGTGCACGGCGGGGCCGCCGGGCGTTCGCTGGCTACGGCCGGTTCAGAGCGAGGCGGACCGGTGGGTGGGACGGCCGTCCAGGACGGTCAGCAGGACGGGGAGGTCCGCCAGTTCGGTGGCCGGGGTGGTGAGCGGGTCGGCGGCGAACACGGTGAGGTCGGCGCGGTGGCCGACGGCGATCCGGCCCGCCAGCTGCTCCTCACCAGCGGCGCGGGCGGCGTTGGCGGTCATCGCCAGCAGCGACTCCAGAGCGGTGAGCGCCTGGCCGGGGTTGTGCGGGGCCTGGCTCAGGTCGCGGGTGGGGCGGCGGTGGGGGGGGCCCCCCCCGGCGCCCCCCCGCGGGGGGGTGGGGCTCGGCCCGGCCCCGCCGGGGGCGACGGGGGCGGCCCGGGCCCCGGGGTGGCGGCGGCGCCCCCCCCGGG